>CAKRWX010000470.1 GCA_934418055.1 uncultured Lachnospiraceae bacterium | reverse complement strand
AATAAACACAGAACAAAAGTTCGATTCCTCTATACATTTCCCATGACATTTGCTACAATAGAACATAATAACTTTTAGAATTAACGCTCATAATTTCCAATAGATACAAAGCAAACCAAATGGAGGATATGCGAACATGGACCATTTTGAATTAGTATCAGAATATCAACCCACCGGTGACCAGCCTCAGGCGATTGCGGACTTGGTGAAGGGGTTTCAGGAGGGCAATCAGTTTGAGACGCTGCTTGGCGTCACTGGTTCTGGTAAGACGTTTACCATGGCCAATGTGATCCAGCAATTGAATAAGCCGACGCTGATCATTGCCCATAATAAGACTCTGGCGGCTCAGCTTTATGGGGAGATGAAGGAGTTTTTCCCGAATAATGCGGTGGAATATTTTGTCTCCTACTACGATTACTACCAGCCAGAGGCCTACGTGCCGTCCACGGACACTTACATTGAGAAAGATTCCGCTATTAATGATGAAATTGATAAATTGCGCCATTCCGCCACAGCGGCCCTTTCGGAGCGAAAGGACGTGATCATCGTGTCCTCGGTATCCTGTATCTACGGTTTAGGTAGTCCTATCGATTACCAGGAAATGGTGATTTCTCTGCGGCCGGGCATGATCAAGGATCGGGACGAGGTGATCCACAAGTTGATCGACATCCAGTATGACCGAAACGACATGGACTTTAAGCGGGGAACTTTCCGCGTCCGTGGGGACGTGCTGGAAGTGTATCCGGCGTATTCTGGTAATGAAGCATTCCGGATCGAGTTTTTCGGTGATGAGGTGGACCGGATCCAGGAGATCGATTCTGTGACAGGAGAGGTGCGGGCGCAGCTTGGCCACGTGGCTATTTTTCCGGCATCTCATTATGTTGTGCCCAAGGAGAAGATGGAAGAAGCGGCGAAAAATATCCTGATCGAGCTGGAAGAGCGGGTGAAATATTTTAAGAGTGAGGACAAGCTTCTGGAGGCCCAGCGGATCTCCGAGCGGACGAATTTTGACGTGGAAATGATGCGGGAGACGGGATTTTGTTCCGGTATCGAGAACTATTCCCGCCATCTGACCGGATCAAAGCCGGGAGAGCCGCCGTATACGCTGATCGACTATTTTCCGGAGGATTTTCTCATCATCATTGACGAGTCCCACATCACCCTTCCACAGGTGCGTGGTATGTATGCCGGAGACCGTTCCAGAAAGCAGACTCTGGTGGACTATGGATTCCGTCTGCCGTCGGCATTGGACAACCGTCCGCTGAATTTCGAGGAATTTGAGAGCAAGATCGACCAGATGCTGTTCGTGTCAGCGACCCCGTCTGTCTATGAAGAACAACACGAATTATTGCGTACAGAGCAGATCATCCGTCCGACGGGCCTTCTGGATCCGGAGATTTCCGTCCGCCCGGTGGAAGGACAGATCGATGACTTAATTGGAGAGGTAAACAAAGAGGTAGCCAAGGGCAATAAGATCCTGGTGACGACTCTGACTAAGCGGATGGCGGAAGATCTGACCGACTATATGCGGGAGGTTGGAATCCGCGTAAAATACCTGCATTCCGATATCGACACCCTGGAGCGGGCGGAGATCATCCGGGATATGCGTCTGAATGTCTTTGATGTACTGGTGGGAATCAACCTTCTGCGGGAGGGACTGGATATTCCGGAGATTTCCCTGGTGGCGATCCTGGATGCGGACAAGGAGGGCTTTCTGCGATCAGAGACATCCCTGATTCAGACCATTGGCCGTGCTGCCCGTAATGCCGAAGGCCATGTGATCATGTACGCCGATAACATGACGGATTCCATGAAACACGCCATTGAAGAGACGGAACGAAGAAGAAAGATCCAGCAGAAGTATAACGAGGAACATGGCATTACCCCGACTACCATTAAGAAGGCGGTTCGTGATCTGATCGCCATTTCCAAGGCGGCAGAGGAAAAATCCAAAGATATGGAAAAAGATCTGGAGTCCATGGATGTGAAGGAATTAAACAAACTTCAGAAGGAACTTCAGAAAAAGATGCACAAAGCAGCAG
>CAKRWX010000469.1 GCA_934418055.1 uncultured Lachnospiraceae bacterium | reverse complement strand
CTCTTTGATTGTCATTGCTTTCCCCTCCATAAATGTTCTCGGTTTCATCAAATCTTACTTAATCCAAATGAAATACTGGACTTAAATCCACACATACCGGGCTGTTGTCCTCATTGGTCTCCATAATGTCCGCCATGTAATCCCACCATTTGCGGTTGATGGGGGTATCGGCAGATTTGGCCCATTTTTCCTCGTCTTCTACTTCCAGATAGCCGTAAAGTACATTGGTCTCCTTGTCCAGATAAATGGAATAATTGTGACCGCCGTACTCATGGATCATCTCTTTCATCTCCGGCCACAGGGCATTGTGGCGTTTCTCGTACTCCTCTGCCATACCTGGATAGAGGAACATTTTAAATCCTTTTCTTACCATCGTAATGACTCCTTTCTTACTGCATTTATGGTCTGTATTCCTTAATTTCAAATGAATGGAAAATGGCGTTTCTGGCCTGTCCTAAATTCTCATAACAGCCTGCATGAAGCATTTGTGCCGCCAGGTTTCCAATGGCAGTTGCCTCTGTCGGACCTGCATAAACGGTACGGTCTGTGTATTTGGCTGTTAAGCGGTTCAAATAATCTGCGTTGGCACCGCCGCCTACGATATGGATCTGGCTGTATGTCTGTCCAGTGATCTGCTCCAGTTCCTTGATGGTCTCGCCATAGCAGAAAGCCAGGCTGTTGTAGATCACCGCCGCCAACTGGGCCGGAGTCTCTGGAACTTCCTGTCCATGTTCACTGCAATAAGCTTTTACTTCCTGAATCATGCTCTCCGGTGCCAGGAACCGTCCGTCATTACAGTCCACCAGGGATTCAATATTCTCTTTTGACGCTTCCTCGCACAGCTGTGCAAAGGAATAGTCCTGACCTTTTGCAGCCAGTTCTTTCTTCACCGACTGGATCATCCACAGGCCCATGATATTTTTCAGATAACGGAACCGGTACTCGTATCCGCCCTCGTTGGTGAAATTACGCTTCATACTCTCTAAAGAACAATCTGCCTCTTTCCGCTCGGTTCCCATCAAAGACCAGGTACCGGAACTGATATAAAGCATATGCTCTTCATTGGACGGAACCGCTAACACGGCGGAACCGGTATCGTGAGTTGCTGGAAGCACTACCTGACACTGGAAACCGACCTCATTTGCAATCTCTTCAATCAATGGTCCGACCACCGTTCCCGGCATGGAAAGCTCCGTAAACCATCGCTCTGGATAACCTAATTTCTGGATCAATTCCATATCCCAGGTGTTGGTCTTCGGACTTACCAACTGGGTAGTCGTTGCATTGGTATATTCCTGTTTTTTCACTCCAGTCAGACGATAATGGAAATAATCCGGAATCATCAGCATGGATTCTGCCTTCGCAAAGGTATCAGGGTCCTGCTTTTTCACCGCCATAAACTGATAGATGGTGTTGAAGATCTGCTTCTGTATCCCGGTTCTTGCATACAGTTCTTCCTCCGGAATGAGCTTGTACACCTCTGTGTCCATTCCCGCAGTCCTGTTATCCCGGTATCCCACCGTATCACCGACCACCCGATCCTCGTGATCCAGAAATACATAATCCACTGCCCAGGTATCGATCCCCATGCTGACCGGAAGCTTTCCGAGCTCTTTACAGCGCTTTATTCCCTCTTTGATATGGGAAAATAACTCATCCGTGTCCCAGCACAGATGCCCATGTGTTTCTTTCATCCCGTTTGGAAAGCGATAGACCTCCTCCAGCACCATCCGTCCATCTTCCAGATGTCCCAGAATGTGTCTGCCGCTGGACGCCCCAATATCCACCGCAAGATAATAATCTGTCATGGTTCTCCCCTTTTCTCTCTGCAATTTCTGTTTTCACCCCTCACAAGCCACAACCTGAAATTTCTGGCTATTACATTCTGGTTGTCGGCATGTATCCTTTTACAGGCATATCTCTGTACGATACCTTCATTATAATCGATCCATGCATAAAAAATAAGGACGTAGTTCACCTAAAACTACGTCCTTATTTGCACTTATGTTTTTTATTTCTGTTCTAACACATAAACCGGAAGATCCCATC
>CAKRWX010000468.1 GCA_934418055.1 uncultured Lachnospiraceae bacterium | reverse complement strand
CGGTTATCCATTGCAGCTGGTACTTCGTGAGATCCTGCTGCAGAATGATACGACAGCGATGACGGCAGGCGCTGACGATTATATGATCAGTGAAACGATTCAGTTTGCAACCATTGTAGTAGCGACAGTTCCGATTCTGGCTATTTATCCGTTTATTCAGAGATATTTTGTAAAAGGCGTGATGATTGGCGCAGTAAAAGGTTAATTTCAGGAGGATGAGGGTATGAGAGTCAGTTATGATACCATGTATCAGGAATTTGTACGTGTATTATTAAAACGGGGTTTTACAAAAGAAAAAGCGGAACTTTCCGCAAAATTATATGCGGATGCCAGCAGAGATGGCGTATACACCCATGGATTAAACCGTTTTCCAAAGTTTATGACCAGCATTGATAAAGGCTGCGTGAATATTCAGGCGGAACCGGTATTGAAAGAGTCTTTTGGATTCTTTGAGAGATACGATGGACAGCAGGGACCAGGCAATTTAAACGCTTATGTCTGCATGAAACGGACCATTGAGCTGGCAAAGAAACATACCATGGGTTGCGTGGCTTTATCCAATACGAACCATTGGATGAGACCTGGCAATTACGGACTGATGGCAGTGGAAGAAAATTGCATCGGAATTCTGTGGACTAACACCGTTCCTAATATGCCGCCGTGGGGCGGACGGGAAGCCAGATTGGGAAATAACCCAGTGGTTCTTGCAATTCCTCACGGAGACACCCCGGTACTGGTGGATGTGGCCATGTCCATGTTCTCTTATGGAAAACTGGAAAGCTACGCCCGTTCTGGAAAAGAACTGCCGGTAGATGGCGGATACAATAAAGAACAGGAAATTACCAAAAACGCATCGGAAATCCTGGAAACCCATCAGTGCATTCCGATCGGTTATTGGAAGGGTTCAGGACTGTCTCTGGCCTTAGACCTGATTGCGGCAACCTTAGCAGGCGGACGGACCTCCAGAATGGTAGGAGAACTGCCGGTAGAGACGGAGCTTTCCCAGGTATTTATGGCGATCAGCCTGGACGCTTTTGCAGATAAAGAGACATTGATGAAGCATATCGATGAGACTCTTCGTGATATGAAGACTTCCCTTCCAGTATCAGAGGATCATCCAGTTTATTATCCAGGAGAAAATATGATGCGTGTCAGAAAAGAAAACATGGAACTGGGTATCCCGGTAGATGAGGGAATCTGGCAGAAGGTTTTGGATATGTAAAAGGAGGCGTTGTTATGATAATTCCAGGAATGGTATCCGCCACTTTTCGCGAGAAAACGGCAGATGACATCATAAGACTATGCAAGGAAGCAGATCTTCAGGCAGTGGAGTGGTCGGAAAATGCCCATGTAATGCCTGGGGATCCAGAAGGCGCCGCAGAATTGTTAAAAAAGACCCAGATGGCAGGTCTGACCGTGGCGGCCTATGGTTCATATTACCGTTTGGGACAAAACGAAGATCCTAAGACCGTTTTTCAGGCTTCTCTGGTGTCAGCCAAAGAGCTAAAAGCTCCGCTGATCCGTATATGGGCCGGAACGAAGCCGTCTTTGGAAGTCAGTGAAGAAGAAGCCAGGGCACTTGCCAGAGAAGCTGCTGTTATAGGAGAAATGGCAGAAGCTGAAGGAATTAAAATCGCTTTTGAGTGGCATAAAAATACGCTGACAGACACCAATGAATCCGCAATGAATCTGTTAAATCTGGCGGACCAGGATAATTTATATTGTCTGTGGCAGCCAACAGTAGCGCTTTCTATGGAGGAACGGTGCGAAGGATTACGGCTTTTGAGAGAGCGGAACCGTCTTCTGAATTTACATATTTATTATTGGCTGGATGGCGTCCGGAGACCTTTGCGGGAAGGTATGGGAGAGTGGAGCCGGTATTTAAGCCAGGTTGATGAGAGGGAAAAACGGTTTGGTCTTCTGGAATTTGTTATGGGGAACACAGAAGAACAGTTCTTGGAAGACGCAAAAACACTTCACGAGATCTTAAAAAACTAAAATGATTCAGGGGGAAAACAGATATGGCAGATTTATATGTAAAATCACTGGATATGAT
>CAKRWX010000467.1 GCA_934418055.1 uncultured Lachnospiraceae bacterium | reverse complement strand
CCTTCTGCAAGATCTGAGGGAAAAAGACAATATTTCCTTTTTGTTTATTGCACACGACATGAGCGTAGTCAAATACATTTCCGACAGGATTGGTGTTATGTATCTTGGTCATCTGATGGAGGAGGCAGAGACAGAAGAATTATTTGCCAATCCGCTGCATCCATATGCCCAGGCATTGTTATCGGCAGTACCGAACCCGGATCCCCATGTCAAAAAGGAGAGAGTGGTTCTACAGGGTGATCTTCCATCACCGATGAATCCGCCAGTGGGCTGTGTTTTCCATACCAGATGTCCATATGCCACAGAGAAATGTTCTCTGAAAGTACCATCCATGCATGAGGTTTCGCCGGGACACCGGGTGGCATGTCTGAAATATGAAGGCGATGGAGCATTATAATTGAAATGCACGCTCGGAATCTTCTGGAAAAATCCAACACAAAAGATTCTGAGAGTATATGAAACAGATTCGGAGGTGGATCCCATGATAGATGCAAAGAAATATATGGAAGAAATTGATAAGAAACAGGATAAACTGACTTCACTAAGTGATGAAATCTGGGGCTATGCGGAGACTGCGTTTACGGAATTCCAGTCCGTAGAAGCACTGCAGAAATTTTTCGAGAGCGAGGGATTTCTGGTCACACCTCATGCGTATGGGGTGGAAACTGCATTTACAGCGGAGTATGGAAGCGGAACCCCAAGAGTCGGAGTCTTAGGAGAATTCGACGCATTATCCGGTTTAAGTCAGGTATCTGATCTGATCGAGAAAAAAGCAGCCACGGAAGGAGCAAGCGGCCATGGCTGTGGTCATAACCTGCTGGGTGTCGGTTCTGCTGCTGCAGCGCTGGCCATCAAGAAATATCTGGAAGACGGTCATGCGGGAACGGTGGTTTACTATGGCTGTCCTGGTGAGGAAGGCGGTTCTGGTAAGGCATTTATGGCCAGAAATGGGGCATTTAAGGATCTGGATTTTGCCCTGACCTGGCATCCGGCTACCGTGAACCAGGTGTGCAAGGACAGTTCCCTTGCCAATTTCCAGGTGCTTTATGAGTTTAAAGGAATCAGCGCTCATGCGGCTGGCTGTCCGGAAATGGGACGAAGTGCTCTGGATGCGTTAGAGATCATGAATGTGGGAACCAATTTTTTAAGAGAACACATGATCGATAAAGCCAGAGTTCATTATGCCATCACCGATACTGGCGGCTATTCCCCGAACGTGGTTCAGAGCGAGGCGAAAGCCATCTATCTGATCCGCGCACCAAAGGTAGGGCAGGCAGCAGAGCTTTACAAGCGGGTGGACAAGATCGCTGAAGGTGCTGCTATCATGACAGAAACCACCTATTCCAAGCAGTTGATCAAATCCTGTGCGAATCTGGTTTCCAACCGGGTTCTTGAGCAGGCGCTTTACGAAGCGATGCAGGAGGTAGGTGTTCCCTCCTATACAGAAGATGCTTATGAAAGAGCAGAGAAATATACCGCTACTACACCGGCTGGTTCTGGACGGGCGTTCGATGACCTGATCGATGATCATCTGATCCCGGAAAATGTGGAATATTTAAGAGAGAAAAAGCACTCCAGGATCAATGATTTTATTGTTCCTTATGAGACCATTCATCTGGTAAAATGCGGTGGTGGTTCGACCGATGTGGGTGATGCCAGCTGGATGTGTCCGACCGCCCAGATCAACACTGCTACCTGGGCTCCACAGACCCCGGGACATTCCTGGCAGGTGGTATCCCAGGGCAAATCCGAGATCGCTCATAAGGGAATGCTGTACGCAGGTAAATCCATCGCTTTGGCAGCCATCAAGATGATGGAGGAGCCGGAGCGGATCGCCAAGGCGCGGAAAGAATATGACGAGGTGATGAAAGATCAGGAGTATATTCCGATTCCAGAGGGGATCGAGCCGAGACCGATCAGTGCGATCAAATAGCATTTTACAAATACAAAAAGTGAAAGACCAGCCGGGTGAAATTTTGGCTGGTCTTTCTGTATAGGAAAATTGTATAACAAAAAGGGTGGGGCTAATTTGGCTGCTCTGCATAATGATAGAGCAG
>CAKRWX010000466.1 GCA_934418055.1 uncultured Lachnospiraceae bacterium | reverse complement strand
TTCGTGATTTTTTTCGTCACACTGACCGCATACGCATAACCACCCTCATTCCATACCGCCAGCGCATAACCATCTGCGCTTCCTTTCAGCGTCACCTGCGTGCCTGTCACATCCGCAGCTTCTTCTATCTCATACACGTTATAATCACCGGAAATGTCATCTTCGCCGGTTCCTTTCCGGTAGCACAACCTCTGGACATCGCCGTCTGCGTCCACGCCTTCATAGTCGATCTGGGCAAATTCACCCCATCCGTTGGTGTATTCAGTGTGTTCCACGGTAAACGGCAGATCTTTCAGATCAGATACCGGAAATCCTACTTTCTGGGAGAGTTCCTCTGCAGAAGCCACGGTTTCCATGCCATTCACAACACCAACCATCTCCTGGCCGGAGGTAGGCTCCTGCTGCCCACGATTGATCTGTGGAATCACCGCAACACCAGTGATCAGAAGTGCCAGACATGCCACAGCGGAGAGGTATCTGGAAATCCGATAACGTCTCATGCGGCGGAGTCTCTTTTCTTCTCCCTCCCATACGGCAGAATCTTCCTGCAATTCTACGTTATTTGCAGGCTTTGCATCCATTTCCGTTGGCTGCCGCTTCATTCCTGCTTTTTTCGCCTGAATTTCCCCTGTCCTGGCTCCATCAACCATCTGTTTTTCCACATTTTGAAGGACACGTCGGCGCATATCATCGTTTACTGCAATTCTGTCCATAATCTCATCATATGCTTTACTCAAAATCATACGCCTCCTTCAAAATCATTTTCAGCTTCTCCCGGCCCCGTTTCAGATCGGAACGGACACTGCTTTCCTTTCGTCCCAGCAGCACCGCCATCTGGCCTGTGGAATATCCTTCATAATAGTACAGATGAATCGTCTCCCGGTACTTCTCCGGCAGTGATTTCACCGCCTCCCAGACAAAGGACAAATCTTCCCGCTCCTCGGCAATCAACTCGTCATTTAACTCATCCGTGTCCCGAAGCCGGTTGTAATCGATCCGATTTTTACTTAAATTCGCCGCCACCTTCAAAAGCCACGCCTTCTCATGAACCGGTCCAGCCACCTTCGGGATATTTTGCAGGTAACGGATCAGCGTCTCCTGTAAAATGTCCTCCGCGTCGCTGTAATTATGGAGATAGGAGTAAGCCAGACGGAGAATGGAATTTCCATAGGTATCCAGAAGCCGCTCCGCCAGGCCATTCTGCTGCTCCAGATGACCGTTTCCGCCGCCAGAAGCTTTTCCAGCCCGTCTCTGTCCCAGATCCAGGATTTTCCCGCTGATTTTATTTTCTCCACTTTCCTGGCTCCAAGGAGCGTCAAAACCATTTCCCGCCGCTTCCAGCTCCAGATTCGGATTGATCCAGGCTAACGTCCATTTCCAGACTGCCACTGCCTGTAAAATGATATTCTCCATGATCCGGCGAAGCCTTATTTTCAATTCCATCTGATAAAATTTTCCCATCTGACAGGCTTCCACACCTACCAGCCGGCTTTCCCAGGTCAACAACTCATATCCCCTGTACATATCCGTTCCTCTTTCTGATCTTCTTTCCAATACTGCCGGCATTTACGACGGCATCACCATTTTTCGTGGCATACCTGCGCCGTCCTGCAAAACCTACTGCACCTGCTCCACCAGCCCAATCAGTTCTTCCTGGGTGTATGGCTTCTCTACGCTGACAGAATACGCATACTCACCATCGTTCCAAATCGCCAGCACATAGCCATCCTTTGTTCCCTTTATTATAACAGATTTTCCATTGACGTCCACATCTTTCACATCCGAATACTCATTATAATCCCCGGAAATGTTCTCTCTTCCAGTCCCTTTCCGCACTCTTGCCACTTCTGTCTCCCCATCCAGGTAGATCACCTCCAAAAGCTCCTGATCCAGATTCCGGAATGCCTCAGCCTTTACACCATCGATCTCCTCCGGCATCTGAATCTTAAAACCAGCGTCCTCTTCCGCCTCTTTTAAAGTGTCATGATCCGTATATGGATTCGGCATCCCGATCATGCTTTCCTCACTTTCTCCACGCTCTGCCTTCACAGTCTCAGTT
>CAKRWX010000465.1 GCA_934418055.1 uncultured Lachnospiraceae bacterium | reverse complement strand
GCCTCATTCAGCTTCCTTGCACATGAAAATTTATCCTGCGTGTAATGGATCGGTAATTATCGTGGATTATACTAGGCTGTTGCCATCTTCACCCTGGCCGTTGTTGTTACGACCCTGGCAGCAATTCTGTTAAACCAGATCCTGCCACCGGATAACGGCGAAGACGACGAGTAGAGCAAGCATATTCCTTAGAAACTTTTACCGAACATTTTCCTTCATGCAAAAAAGCGTATGGATTCGGTTAACCCCCACGGATCCATACGCTCTTTTATACGTTCTTCATATTAAAATGCTGTTTTACGATTTGTTGTCTGCTTCTGTTTCACACCTGCATCCCAGTTAGGCTGTCTCTTATACGTTAAAACGGAACAGGATGACATCGCCATCTTTCACTACGTAATCTTTTCCTTCCAGACCAACCAGGCCTTTCTCTTTCGCCTTTGCGTAAGTGCCGCAGTCTAACAGATCCTGGTAGTTTACGACCTCAGCACGGATGAAACCGCGCTCGAAATCGGAGTGGATCTTACCTGCTGCCTGCGGAGCCTTGGTGCCAACCTTGATGGTCCATGCACGGGTCTCATCCTCACCGGAAGTCAGGTAACTGATCAGGCCCAGCAGACGATAGCTTGCAGCAATCAGCTTGTCCAGGCCAGACTCACTAAGACCAAGCGCATCTAAGTACTCCTGCTTCTCGTCATCATCCAGTTCTGCGATCTCCTGCTCAATCTGGGCACAGATTACAAATACCTCGCAGTTATTTTCTGCAGCATATTTGCGGACTGCAGCTACATGCGGGTTGGAAGCGCCGTCATCTGCCAGATCCTCTTCTCCTACGTTTGCTGCGAAGATAACCGGCTTACAGGTTAACAGATTCAGGGAATTCACGAAAGCCATCACGTCTTCATCATCATTCTCGTAGGTGGAAGCCAGCTTGCCATCCTCCAGAATTGCCTTCAGCTCTTTCAGGATTTCAACTTCCTTCGCCAGAGACTTGTCGTTGAACGCAGACTTGGAGGTCTTTGCAATACGGCGCTCCAGAATCTCGATATCAGAGAAGATCAGCTCCAGGTTGATGGTCTCGATATCGCGGATCGGATCTACACTGCCCTCTACATGGATAACGTTCGGATCCTCAAAGCAGCGAACCACGTGAACAATGGCATCTACCTCACGAATGTTAGCCAGGAACTGGTTGCCAAGGCCCTCACCCTTGGATGCGCCCTTTACCAGACCTGCAATATCTACGAACTCAATGACCGCCGGAGTAACCTTCTTGGAATGATACAAATCTCCCAGCAGCTTCAGACGGTTATCCGGAACTGCAACCACACCCACGTTCGGATCGATGGTACAGAACGGATAGTTGGCAGACTCTGCACCAGCCTTGGTCAGAGAGTTGAACAGGGTGCTCTTGCCGACGTTTGGCAGACCCACAATACCTAATTTCATAACAATATATCCTCCTTAGAATACGTGGAAACGTATTTTATCTCAGCTCCTTGCAAAAAGCGAGTTTTGTTCCTGTATACTATAACATAGGAAGAAAAAAAAGTAAATGCGCTGTCCCATTGGCAGAACTAAAAAAGAGAACACCCACGTGCTCTCTTCCATCTATTCCTGCTCTTCTTTTATCTGTCCTTCTGCTTCTTCGTTTTCCTCTTTCTCATACTGCATGACATCTTCTACCCTGCAGTTTAAGATCTCACACAGCATTTCAATCGTATGTGTGGATACATACGCGTTCTTCTTTAGTCGGTTAATCTGTCCGGAACTGACACCATAATTCTTGATCAGCCGGTACTGGGAAACGCCACGCATCTTCATGGTCTCCCAAAGCGGATCATAACTAATCATGCCCGTCCCCCCTGATTTTTCAAATTCCACAACCGCCATATCTGCAGTCGCAGTCTTATTTAATTAAATCAGTTTGTCCGACATCTGTATATTATCCATAAATGGATAATAATATACTTTATTAGGCATATAGCAATTTGAATATCCATTAAAAGGTCCGGAAGTGAAAGAGTCCGCCTCCCTTTATTTTCACATATCGTTGTTTG
>CAKRWX010000464.1 GCA_934418055.1 uncultured Lachnospiraceae bacterium | reverse complement strand
AAAAAATCCGCTGAGATTGCCAAAAAGTGCATGAAAACCGGTATTCCGGTCCGCCAGATCGTGTTAGACGAACATCTGCTGACCGAGCAGGAACTGGACCAGTACCTGGATCTGATGGATATGACCCAGCCGGGGCATCAGGTGGAGTATCATATGAATTTTAAGAGCTGATGAAGAAAATCCCTATCCGTATTGGATGGGGATTTTTACGCCTTGCGGTAATGAACTGCGGATGTTAAAATAAGCGTATAGAATGCAGGGAAAGGGGCGAGCGTGTTGAAACAGTTAAAAAAGCTTCCTGTGGGGATCGAGAATTTCCGTGAGATCCGCCAGGATAATTTCTACTATGTGGATAAAACAAAGCTGATCGAACAGCTTTTGACACAATGGGGAAAGGTAAATCTGTTTACCCGTCCCCGCCGTTTTGGAAAATCCCTGAATATGAGTATGCTGAAGGCTTTTTTTGAGGCTGGAACAGAGCCGGAGTTGTTTGATGGCCTGTATATTTCTGGAAATCGTGAATTATGCGAGAACTATATGGGCCGTTTTCCGGTGATTTCGATCAGCCTGAAAGGAATCAATGCGGAAGATTTTTCTGGTGCGTATCGTTTGCTGGTGCGTATGATCAATGCAGAAGCAAGGCGGTTGTGGCAGCTTCTGAAAAAGAGGGAATTAGACGACATTGATAAAAGGATGTTCGATGAGCTGTTGAGTGGGGAAATGAGCCAGGATACGCTGGTTTACAGTCTGCGGGAGCTTTCGGAGCTGTTGGAAAAGCATTATGGAGAGAAAGTGATCGTTCTGATCGATGAGTATGATGTTCCGTTGGCAAAGGCTAATGAAAACGGATATTATGAGAAAATGATCCTGTTGATCAGAAACCTGTTTGAAAATGTGTTAAAGACCAATGACAGCTTAAAATTTGCGGTACTTACCGGCTGTCTGCGGGTGGCAAAAGACAGTATTTTCACCGGTCTTAATAATTTTAAGGTTTATCCCATCACAAAGGTAGCCTTTGACGAGTATTTTGGATTTACCGATGATGAAGTGCGGGAAATGCTTGATTATTACGGAATGAAACAGGATTATGAGACAGTGAAGGACTGGTATGATGGGTATCGTTTTGGAAATGTAGACGTTTACTGTCCATGGGATGTGATCAATTACTGCAGCGACCATTTGGAAGAACCGGAGCTTCCGCCGCAGAATTACTGGCTGAACACCAGCAGCAACGAGACCATTTATCATTTTATTGACGGTATGGGCGAACAGCAGAAGGTGACAAAAGCAGAACTGGAGCTTCTGGTAAACGGAGAGGCGGTTCAGAAAGAAATCAATCAGGAATTGACGTATAAGGAGTTGTATTTATCCACGGAAAATATCTGGAGTACACTGTTTATGACAGGATATTTAACAAAGCGTGGAGAACCGGACGGAAACCGCTATAACCTGGTAGTTCCCAATCAGGAGATCCGAAATATCATAACCGATCACATTTTGAAGCTGTTTAAAGAGGATGTGGCCAAAGATGGAACGATGGCGGCGGTATTTTGTGAAGCGCTTTTAGATGGAAAGGCAGATGTTTTGGAGAAACTTTTTACGGAATATATGTCAAAAACCATCAGTATCCGTGATACATTTGTGAGAAAGCCGACAAAAGAGAATTTCTATCATGGTCTGCTGCTTGGAATTTTGAGCTTTAAAGATGATTGGATCATTACTTCCAATCGGGAATCTGGAGATGGATTCAGTGATATTATGATCCGGGTTGATGACAGGGATACGGGGATTCTGATTGAGGTAAAATATGCAGAGGACGGCGATGAAGCGCGTGCCTGCCGACAGGCCCTTTCCCAGATGTCAGAGAAGAACTACGAAGCGTATTTCAGGCAGGTGGGGCTAATGAAGATCATGAAATATGCCATCGCCTGTAACAGGAAGACCTGCAAAGTCCTGCTAGAAGTAAATTGCAAGAACCAATAATTAATGCTATAATAAAAGATACTCTATACAGATAACTGCCAGGCAGATAAGCGAGAAAAAGAGCGGATGTGTTTGGCAGTTATTG
>CAKRWX010000463.1 GCA_934418055.1 uncultured Lachnospiraceae bacterium | reverse complement strand
CCGTAGACGGAACTGTCCATACTCCGGTTGTCAATCAGAAGATCCAGGGAGCCGGAGAAGAGCCGCTCGGTCAGTTCCGCGGTGGTGGCCTCCATCAGATTCAGGTGCACCTGGGGATACTGCTCATTAAAGCGGGAGATCAGGGGCGGTAGAACATAGGAGGTAAACAGGTTCGTGCCGCCAATGGAAAGGGAACCGCTTTTTAACTCCCGCATATCGTTGATGTAATTTTGAAATCCGTTCTCTACATCCATAATGATCTCAATGGAGCGGATATACTCCTTTCCCAGATCGGTCAGCTGGATGGGATTGGAGCTGCGGTCAAAGATGGGGAAGCCAATCTGGGCTTCCTCTTTTTTTACTGCGGCACTCAAAGACGGCTGGCTGATAAACAGGTTGCGGGCAGCTTTGGAAAAGCTCATTTCTTTGTAGACCTCGTAAACATATCGCATCCCCTGAAACATAGCATCCTCCTGATATAGATTATAGTCTATAAAATGTATGATTTTATAAGTATTTGAAAATAGTTTAGTGCTAAATTATACTAAAGTCAAGAACAGTTATGAACAAACAATATCTTCCTGCGAAAATGCGGGACCGAGGCAGCAGATGAATTGCTGGCTGTGGAAGTGTGTCTGGCTGCAGGGATATGGATGGATACAGGGGAGGAAAACGAAGATGAAGGAAGATGGAAAGAAATATCGTCTGGAGCATGATTCCATTGGAGAAAAAGAGGTGCCGGAGGATGCCTATTACGGTGTGCAGACCCTTCGTGCCTATGAGAACTTTAATATTACCGGACTGAAAATGCATCCGGAGCTGATCAACAGTGTGGCGCAGATCAAGAAAGCAGCAGCCATCACCAACTTTGAAGTGGGTGAACTGGATAAGAAAAGAGCGGCAGCTATCACCCAGGCCTGCGACGAGATCATTGCAGGAAAGCTGCATGACCAGTTTATTGTGGATCCGATTCAGGGTGGCGCAGGAACTTCCTTAAATATGAACGCAAATGAGGTCATTGCAAATCGGGCTATTGAAATTCTTGGCGGACAGAAGGGGGATTACAAGCTGGTGAATCCGAATGACCACGTTAACTTTGGCCAGTCCACCAATGATGTATTTCCGTCTTGCGGAAAGATGGCAGCGCTGAAGCTTTTGGGGAATGCCCAGGAGCAGTTAAAACGACTGGAAGAGGCGTTGATGGCAAAGGCACAGGAGTTTGATTCCGTCATTAAAATGGGACGTACCCAGCTGCAGGATGCCGTGCCGATCCGCCTGGGGCAGGAATTCCACGCTTATGCATCGGCCATCCGCCGCGATATCCGCCGTTTTGACAACGCCAAGGAAGAAATCCGCTGCCTGAATCTGGGCGGTACCGCTATCGGAACCGGACTGAACGCAGATGTACAGTATTTTCACCGGGTAGTAAAAAATATGTCCACGCTGACCGGAGAGGAGCTGGTGCAGTCCTACGACATGATCGATGCAACACAAAATCTGGACAGTTATGCTTCGGTATCAGGTATTGTGAAAAACTGTGCTGTGAATCTGTCAAAAATGTCCAATGACCTGCGGCTGATGTCTTCCGGACCGAGAACCGGTTTTGGTGAGATCAACCTTCCGGCAAGACAGAATGGTTCCTCCATCATGCCGGGCAAGATTAATCCGGTCATCCCGGAGGTTGTGAATCAGGTTGCTTTCAACATCATTGGAAACGATGTGACCATCACCATGGCAGCCGAGGCCGGACAGCTGGAGCTGAATGCCTTTGAACCGATCATCTTCTACAATCTGTTTGAGTCTATCGAAACACTGACCTATGCGGTGAAAACCCTGGTAGATAATTGCATCACAGGCATTACCGCAAACAAAGAGCACTGCCGCAGCCAGGTGGAGAACAGCATCGGTGTCATCACTGCGATCTGCCCGTATGTAGGTTATGAGACCGCGGCCAATATTGCAAAAGAAGCGCTTCGCACCGGACGCCAGGTCAGAGACCTGATTCTGGAGAAAGGCCTGATGGATGAGGAACAGTTGAATACTGTTCTGGACCCGTATACCATGACCGA
>CAKRWX010000462.1 GCA_934418055.1 uncultured Lachnospiraceae bacterium | reverse complement strand
ACGGTGTAGTGCATACGGGAATCCTCTTTCACGTGCTCCCGCAGGAACTCAATGCCCTGGAAGGATAAAAGAGCGGCGTCAAAAGCGCTTTTTCCCTTATCCGGACTCATGGCTGCATGACTTTCTACCCCATGGAAATTTACATAGAAGCATTCCAGTGCCATACAGCGCAGATCGACGCAGGTCGTAGGAGCCGCATGCATCATCAGGGCAATATCAATGTCCTGGAAGCATCCTTTTTCCTGCATGATGATCTTACCACCGATGGTCTCTTCAGCAGGCGTGCCATAAACTACAATCTTATAGGACTGCTCTTTGCAGGTGTCCTTTAAGGCCAGTGCCGCACCAATGACGGATGGTCCCTGCATGTGATGGCCGCAGGCATGTCCGATATCCTTCAACGCATCATATTCTGCTAAAAACCCGAAGGACGGACCGCCCTCTCCTTGTTCATAAACAGCGCGGAAGGCTGTTGGAAGACCTGCAATGCCCATCTCTACGGTAAATCCGTGGTTCTGCAAATAATCTGCCAACAATTTGCTGGACTGGAACTCTTCCATTCCAGGCTCTGCCAGATCATAGATCTGATCGGCCATGGCAGTCAGTTCTGGAAGATAGGCTTCTAATGCCTGTTTGATATGTTCTTTTTTCATGTAGTTCTCCCTATCATAAAATATAATTTATAAAAATTCCTGATCTAATCTGTCAAGAAGCTTACGCAGTTCCGTTACCATACGGTTTCTCTGCCGAATAAATGTAGTATGGTAAAACAAATGCCAGTCTGCTGGGCTGTTCTGACGATCTGCCTTGGCTGATGCCGCCAAAAGCTGTAACGGACCATAAGCAAAAGAGGTATCCTGTTCATAGGCGGAACCTGACGAATGCATCAGACGGCCCAATACGCCTCCTACAAGACGGCATAAGCGGTTGTGATCCATCAAATGAGCCTCGGAAATGACTGGAGTATCTAATTCCTGACACCTGGTCACAACTGCTTTGAAAAGGCTCTGGATCTCTTCGATCGCCACCTGGTGTTCTTCGGATACTTTTAATGCCTCCAGATACCGGTTCCAGGTATGGAAATAACCTTCAAAGTCTACTGGAAGCGCAGCATTTGTCAAAAGCCCCTCTAACAGGGAGCGCACCACTTCTCCGTCCCGCATCAGACCATCAAAATCAATTTTATCAAAGGTATCTTCGATGGTATGCCACCAGGATACCCCAGGACCAGGCGCGTCAGAGACCCGGCACTCTTTCCTTGCCTCATACCGCGGATTGATATGATACGGGATCTCCACACCCCAGAAAGACTGGTCGGCGCCGCGTCCGATCCGTCCAATCACCAGATCCGCCTCTGAATCAACGGCAGCGATCTGTTCCTGGAGCCAGTCATCACCTTCCAGGCCAGCGGTCCGGATGGCTAAGGTGTGGTCTGCTCCTTTGGAGCCTAAAAGATCCAGGTTCACATGGGCGATGCAGTGATGATACAATTCGTCAAAATGATGGTCACAGTACCAGGTGGAACCCATATAGCGTCCATTGGAATGGCCTGGCCACCAGGCAATCCGCAGAGAATACTTAAGCTGATCGGATTGCTCCTTAAAATAACGGGCCAGTTCCAGAGCCAGTGCATTGGCGGTACAGTTGTCAAAGGCACCGCGATACCAGGTGTCGTAATGGCAGGAAAGCAGAACAAAATCTTCGGATTTCCCTTGGATTTCAGCAACCGGAAGTTCCACCTGTTTGACTCCGGTATCTACCTGACTTTCAAAATCTGCATACAGCACATTCCCGTCCTGTTGATACTGTTCTAATTTTTCCAGAATCTTTTCGCCCATAGGCTTTGATACTGCCAGAACCGGCATTTTTAACTGGAACAGGGAAGAATCCATATCCGGCGTTCCCCATACCGGGCTGACCGTATCCTCGTGGATCTGCATTTCCCCGGAGGTCCAGATCTGAACCCATCCTGCGGCACCATACTGTTCCAATAATTTGGCATACCGCTCATCGTATCCATATCCAAGAACCAGCTTTCCGGAGACTGTTTCAAGAAATGCTTTCTGTTCAACCAGAGAAACCGCTTC
>CAKRWX010000461.1 GCA_934418055.1 uncultured Lachnospiraceae bacterium | reverse complement strand
CTGCCGCACTGGTGGCCGTAATCGTATAGATTCCCACTGCAGATTCCGAAGCCGTTACCAGTCCATTTTCCACCTTTACCGCCGGATCACTGCTTGCCCAGATTACCTCCCTGGACGCGCCATTTACCGCATCTACCGTTGCTGTCAGCTGCACATTTCCTCTCTGATAAATCGTTGCGCTTGTCTTATCCAGCGTAATACTGTGGACCGCTGCTGTCAGATCCAAATTCAGAGTTGGATGTAAAGTCTGGTCTTTCAGGATCGGGAATGCATAGCTGCCAGTCGGATCCATCGTCCAGACAGACTCAAAATTCCAGCCCAGCCTCTCATAAAATGCCTGATCTTTTAGCTGTTCTGCACTTGCGTCCTTTCCATATGGCTTATCTGCACCAATCTCATCTGCAGATGGTGTCAAAATGGTTCCATCTGCCTTCTTTGCGACCATCCCGCCAAAACCATAGTTATTCTCAAAATGATTCTGAGAAGATGCTGATGCCACTCCGATTCGATTTAACGATGTCATCTCCGGGAAGATGCTGACACTGTTGGAAATCGAACCATTATTGGAAATACCTGCTGCAGAGGAAGTCACATAAGCTTTCGTCAAGGCTTCACCAGTCGCATAACTGTTGGAGATCGTCACACTGCCACTGTTTCCATGTCCTACCAGTCCGCCGATAGCGGTTCCATAGTCCACATCCATATCCACCACTGCATAGCTGTTTTCAATCACTGCTTTTCCGGTGGCATAACCGATCAGACCGCCTGCAAAGCCACTACTTGTGAGTTTCTTCACCTGTGGATTCGCATAACAGGACTCAATCTTAACACTTCCTGCTCTGTGCACATGACCAATCAGGCCCCCCGCAAAACGCACTGCGTTGGTTCCTGTTATGGTTCCGCTGACATAACAGTTTTTCACTGTCAGATCTCCATAGACATTTGCCACAAGAATTCCCGCCTGTGCATCAGAATCAGTCGATGTATTTTCAATTTCTGCATTCTCGATGGTCAGGTTCTGAATCGTCGCAGTTGATGAAATGTCCTGAAACAGTCCGGTATAAATGCCATTATTAGCTGTTTTCAGTCCCCGGATCGTATGACCACATCCATCCAATTCCACCAGATTATTGGAAATCGGCACAAATGGATGTCCGCCAAGATCAATATCACACATCAGTTTTGCTTTCTGCATGGCACGATTTTCACTGCCCTGGAAGTACGCAAGTTCCGCACCTGTGCTGATCTGGTAATAGCCATCCACTATCTCTGGTTCCTTTACTGCATTTCCATCCCACTTTCCCTGATTCCATACCGCTTTCAATGTGACATTTCCCGCTGGCATCGTATAGCTTGCTCCGCTGGTATAGATAGTTGTTCCATCGCTCCAGCCTGTAAAATCCATGCCATACACTGTAAAAGGATTGTCCTGAAGTGTAATCACGGTTCCCGCTGGGATATGTTCCGGTGTTGGCACGTCTCCATGGGAATCATCGCGTCCAGACTCATAGGTAAGCTGATATTTTGCGGCAATCGAAAGATTAACGGTAATTGTTTCTGTCTCGGTATTATCAGATTGATAACTTAAAACAATCGTTCCTGTGATACTTCCTTCCCGTCCTGGATCTTCCCCATTAGTTGCCGGTGTTATCTTAAAACCATCCGCCGCAGACCAATTCGCCCGAATGTTTTTGTTGTTAATTACATCACTCACAACCTGCAAAAGTTTTGCATCTGTGGTCTCATTTGTCACAGGCATGGCCTGCAGCGCCGCCTCTGCCGCCGCTTTGACATCAGCTAAGGTCTGCTCCGCAAACCGGTATTCATCACTGAAAGTTTCCGGACTGTCTCCATAAGTTGCATCTCCAGTTGCCCGGACTTTAAAGGTGTACGTTCCACTATCTGCAATCTGGGATGTAAAATCATAGCTGGTTTCCCCTGATGAAAGCTCTACCTCACTTCCAAGTGGTGCACCGTCCTTATAAAGCTGTACTTTGTATCCCGCTGCATTGGGAACCTGATTCCAGACTGCTCTTCCTTTTATAGTCTCATCCCATTTAACGCCATCAGGCTTTGCAAGTTGGACAGCATTCACCTG
>CAKRWX010000460.1 GCA_934418055.1 uncultured Lachnospiraceae bacterium | reverse complement strand
AATTTGACTTTATATTGCAATATTTTACAAGATTTTCTTTTTAGGGCTTTACGCCGGGATGGATTCATGGTAGTATAATAAATACAAATAGTTACATCAATTCGAAAGATAAGTCGCAGAAGTTCATTTCTGCAGAGACATTTGTCTCATAAGGTTATTCTAAGTTTCAAAAGCGGCGGATTCGCTGCAGATTCAAATTCTTTAAAATTCTATAAGGAAGAGGGGATGTTTATGTTTGCGCCCTGTTATACCTGTGCTTATGAGCATGTGGTGGAAAATCGTCTGGAAAATGACCGGGAGGTCTTGTCGGCAGCTGGGCAATGTTTGCGGGACGGCAATACGGAAGATGTGTTTTACGTGACCGGGAAAAATTACGTGCCGGAAGGAACAGTGCTGAAAAATTTTTATGGGGATTCGCTGGAATACTCGGTTTCTTTGGAGGAGGCACAGTGGTTTCAGGGAGCGTGGCTTCAGACCATGCGTTTTGCGGTGAAGTGGAAGAATTCTGGGGATTCTGGGGATCAGGAAGATTCTGGTTCAATCGAGAATTTACCGGTTGGTTCGGCGGATGATGTCCGTTACTGGAAGATTGGAGATCGGATCTGTCGGGAGATCGGTGGAAAATCCTTTGTATTCCGCTGCATTGACCAGAATTATTATGGTGCGGAGGATTCTGGCCAGACGGGAGCCTTGTTCTTGTGTGACCAGGTGATTCCGTGGGATTATGGCTCGTATTCTGCCTATGAAAAACTGGAAGACGGCAGTTATGGCTACGTGTATCACAAAGGTCACATTGAGGCATTTGGGGAAAATGAAGAGTATAAATATTCTGCCGTGCGGGAGTATCTGGGAAATGTGGCGGAAGAATGGGAAGAACGGGGATATCAGATGCGGAATGTCCGCACAGGACGTACATATACGTATACCGGTCAGACGAAAGAGCGGAGTTTTGAGCAGTTTTCGGAACAGGATCTGACTGCTCATCCCAGCAGTTACCAGCAGATGACAGACCGGGTATTTTTATTGTCGGTGGAAGAAGCCATCCGATACCGGGACGAGCTTTGGAAATTTGGTGGAATGGACTGGCTGCGTCCAGCGTCCTCCAGATATTGGCTGAGAACTGCCATGGGAAGAGAGGACGGCGAAGGTACAGGACAGGCCTATGCGGTGGATCTGATCAGAGGATGCATATCTCCGGTGGATGTGGGAGATACCTGTGGGATTCGTCCGGCATTTGTGGTGTCTCAGGCGGCGAGTCAATAAGTGTGTTACAACAGAACCATGATCGTAAAAGAAAGAGAGGGAGAAGTTTGAGAAAACAAAATCATTGGAAACGGAATCAGAAGATTGCAGTGCTGGCAGCAGGAAGCCTGCTGGCGCAATGTGTGGGTGCGGGAATGCCGGTAAAGGCGGAGATAAAGTCTGTGGGAGTTTCGGAGGGGATGGCGTGGGAGAAAGCCACGGCGTCTCAGGTGGGAGATGTGTTAGATGATGGAATATGGAAAGCTGGAGAGAAAGCCAGTGATTCCAACGCAGAGAAAGTGGAGGATAAAACGAAAAAGGATTCGTATGAAACAGTGGATTGGGATGAGACAGAAAATCTGGGGAGCGTGTCTGGTTCAGCAGGATTAGATAAAGCAACTCCCGCGCAAGCGGAACTGGTTTCTGCCATTAGTCTGCTGGCATCCCCAGGCAATCTATGGGAAAATTGGCCTGAAACCACAGATTTCCCAGGAGATGGCACAGAAGAAGCGCCATACCAGATCAATTCACTGTCCCGTCTACTGGGATTTTCCAGGTCCGTGGCGGAAGGTAATTCCTATGAGGGACAATTCTTTGAACTGACCAGGGATCTGGATCTTGGTGGACTGAACCTGAATCACGGAAGCTGGAACCCCATCGGCTGGTATCAGAATGCAGAAGAGATGGATGGGGAGATCGCCTGTGGATTCCGGGGGACATTTGACGGGGCAGGCCATACGATCAAAGGATTGAAAATCGCAGATGCGTCCAGGAAGCTGATCAATGCCGGTCTGTTTGGCTGGATTGACGGCGGAACTGTCAAAAATCTGGAGATCAAGGCGGCAAATATCAATGGCGAAGGAAA
>CAKRWX010000459.1 GCA_934418055.1 uncultured Lachnospiraceae bacterium | reverse complement strand
ACTGTATACACCATGCGTTGCAGCAGTTTCCGCGGTAAAGAGGGAATTAGGTGGCAAATGGGCAGTCCTGGTAGTGGTCGGTCAGTGTGTGATCGCGTGGATCGCGGCATTTGTGGTCCATCTGGCGGGAAGTCTTCTGGGATTTTAATAGATATAAAGAGAAAGAAAAAGGTCGGCACAAGGATGATATGTGCCGACCTTTTTGCTGAGCAGAAATTAGTGCTGGGATGAGGATTGTTAGGGGAAGAGATTGATTAAGGGAGGAGATGGCTAGGAAAGTAAATACACATCTGCGCTCTGGGTGCCATACATCCTGGTCTCACCATGGGTATCAAAGAAGATATCGATGTGGTTTCCGCGGACAGCGCCGCCCTTATCTTCAGCAGTGTAGACCACTCCGTTGATCAGAAGCTTACTGCCATAAGGGATCACACGTGGATCTACAGCAACCGTATGATTGGAAGAGGCAATGGTACCGGTAGAGGTGTGACGCCCCCAGCCTTCTGAGCAGGCATGACATGGACAGTAAGCAGTGGTTTTAAAAGAACCCAGATAGGTGGCCTGTCCATTGGATGTGAGGCTGGAAATGGAGGAAGGCGTCTGACTGTAAGTCCCTGACAGATAGTAGAGGGAGCCAGACAGCAGTGTTCCACCGGCAGTGACCTGGATCTTGTATTCCGTATCTTCCAGGGAAGACCAGTCAACGGTGATGGAAAAGCTGTGTTTTCCATTGCCCTTGCCGCAGTTCTCTAAGTCCTGACGGTACTGATCTGCGGTGAACGTGTTAGTAAATGCCACAGATTGATCAGAAACCTTTATGACTGATAACGTTACATCCACAGGGGAATCTGGGGCAGAAGCATCCCATGCCCATCCAGTGATCGTGCTGCCGGAACCGCCGTCAACTTTGCCCTCATAAGAGGCAGCAGCTGCAGAACCGCACCAGAAGATCATGGTGAGGCAAAGACTTATAAACAGGATAAAAATTCGTTTTAAATTCATAGACAAAACTTCCTTTCTAAACAATCACCTGGCGGTGACATCCGATGAGTGAAAGCCAGCTGCAGTACGATCCAGTCACGGCTTTCAACTGTAAAGCGGACATTCGCAATCCGCTTCGCTACTTGCTCATGAACGCAGTCGCTTCGCGATCTGTCAGTGGGAGCTTTCAACTCCCACTGACATAAGCATCCCCCTTCACCCGCCGCTTAGTGCTCCGCGCACTTGAAGCGGGGGAATGCTTATCTGCGTTCAAAATGATTCCTCATAAAAACGCAACAATAAGTAATGAATAATAAACAAATGTAACATAATTGTAATATATGAGAACCATAAGTCCATATTTTACACTTTTTTCCAGATTTGTCAAGTCTTAGGGTGTGAGGATGTATTTTGCCGGAATATCGTTTCATCAAAAAAGAGAAGGTGATCAGCCGGTACTTTGGCTGACAATCCTTCTCTTTTGCAGGTGGTTTGTCTATGTTATTCTGCCAGGAATACTTCCTGTTCCTGAAGACCGTGGTTCCATGCATCTTCATGGGTAGCGTAGAAAATATCGATCAGGTTACCGTCAACACCGCTTCCCATATCTTCAACGGTATAAACGATATCTCCAATGAATACCTTCGTTCCAAGCGGAAGCACTGTAAGATCAGCGGAAATGGTGTGATCAGCCTGTGGAACAGTGCCGCTGTAAGTTAAAGTGTTGGTTCCAGAACAGGAGCTGCATGCACAGTAACCGCTGGTGGTAAAGATTCCAAGGGATTTTCCTTTTGTATAGGTAGTTTCGGAAAGTACAGAGTCAGATTCCTGGGTATCAGCCTTCTGTTCAAGATTTGCAAAGGCCGGTCCAAGAGATTCGGAATTGGTCTGCGCATATGCTGGAAGGGAAATTGCCATTCCAAGGACTGCGGCAGATGCGATTGTAAGTAATTTTTTTGATGGATGCATAAAATACCTCATAAATATTGTAAATATTGATGCGTTGTTATGTATCAATTACAATTATATTACAAATTTGTTAAAAGTCAAGCCGATAAAGCGCCCTGTTTGATATAGCGCATTTGACGTGCTCATTCATAGGCTGGCCCTTCGGACCAACCTATTTCATGTCGGGCGTCC
>CAKRWX010000458.1 GCA_934418055.1 uncultured Lachnospiraceae bacterium | reverse complement strand
GTTTAAAACCGTCATCACACATCCGGATAAATCCCTGTACAAATGCTGCTTCTGTTACTTTCATGTTCTTATGACCCCTTTTTATTTTCTATGGGCAATCAGTTCTTTGCCATTACTCTTTTTACAATTCCTACAGGGTGCCCGCCTGTTTTCACCGACACCCCATAGCATTTTTATGATACATGATTACACACGCTTTGATAATACTTCCGCTTCATATCTCTCAATTTCCTTGAACCAGTCCTCTTTTGCCGGAACACCGTGGATCTCGCAGAAATAATTCCATACATCACCCATCGGATAGGTCTTCATCTCCTCGGAAAGCATCATCAATTTGGTGAAATTCCGCTCTTCCTGAAGTTTTGCCAGTTCTGCGTTTGGAAGAAGCAGAGCATACAGAAGAGCCTTCTGCATATTTCTCATGCCTACTACCCATGCAGAGATACGGTTAATGCTCGCATCAAAGAAATCCAGTGCCAGCAGTACGCGCTCAGAGCCTGCGCGGACGATCTCCTTGGCGATCTCTCTGGTCTCATCGTCAAATAATACTACATGATCACTGTCCCAGCGAACCGGTCTTGTCACATGAAGCGCTACCTTATCAAAGAATAAGAGCATGGAAGAGATCTTATCAGAAACCACTTCGGTTGGATGATAATGTCCGTTATCCAACAGACACAGGATATCATTTTTTGCTGCATAATTCATGTAAAATTCATGGGAACCAACGGTGTAGCTCTCCATACCAATTCCAAATACCTTGGACTCTACTGCGATCAGGACTTTATCTCTGTCATAACCGCATGCCAGGATCTGGTCTAAGGAATCCTTTAATCTGGCTCTCGGTGCGGTGCGGTCACCAGGAACATCCTTTAATCCGTCCGGAATCCAGATATTCATCGTTACCGGTTTTCCCAGCTCTTCTGCAAAATATTCAGAAATGCGGATACATGCAATACAGTGGTCAATCCAGAATTTACGGATCTCTGGTACCTCGCTGGAAAGTGTCGCATTCTCTGCCTTTGGATGGGAGAAGCAGGTCGGGTTAAAGTCGATGCCAAGACCTCTTTCCTTGGCAAATTCTACCCATTTTGCAAAATGCTTTGGCTGAATCTTGTCACGGTCTACTAACTCGCCATCCTCGAAAATCGCGTAGCTGGCATGGAGATTGATCCGGTGCTTTCCCGGGATCAGGCTTAAAGCTTCGTCGATATCTGCCATCAGCTCTTCTGGATTTCTGGCTTTTCCCGGATAATTGCCAGTTGCCTGGATTCCGCCGGACAACTGTCCTGGATTATCAAAACCGGCTACATCATCACCCTGCCAGCAGTGCATGGACACCGGGATCTTTGCCAGTGCTTCAAGAGCTGCATCGGTATCTACGCCAATGGCTCTGTATGCCTCTTTTGCTGCCTCATATCTCTCTTTGATCATCATGATCTTAACCCTCCGTTCACCTGTCATGTATTTTTACTATCGTTGATCTGGTTAATCTAAATGAAACACCGGACTTAAATCCACACATACCGGACTGTTGTCCTCATTTGTCTCCATAATATCTGCCATGTAGTCCCACCATTTGCGGTTGATCGGTGTATCGGCGGATTTTGCCCATCTCGCCTCATCCTCCACCTCCAGATAGCCATAGAGGACATTGGTCTCCTTGTCCAGATAGATCGAGTAATTATGTCCGCCGTACTCATGGATCATCTCCTTCATCTCCGGCCAGAGAGCATTGTGGCGTTTTTCGTACTCTTCTGCCATCCCTGGATAGAGAAACATCTTAAATCCTTTTCTTACCATCTCAATGACTCCTTTCCCATTGTTATAGGTTCCTGTGTTTTATTCTTCTCTTATTCTACCACTCCATGATCACGCTTCCTGCTGCTTATCTGTTCCTATGGCTGATACTCCTTGATCTCAAAGGAATGGAAAATCCCATTTCTGGCTTCCTGAAGATCGGCATAGCAGCCTGCGTGAAGCATCTGGGCAGTCAGGTTGCCGATGGCTGTTGCCTCAGTCGGCCCTGCGTATACCGTCCGTCCAGTGTATCTGGCGGTCAGACGGTTCAGATAGTCTGCATTGGCACCGCCACCCACGATGTGGATCTGACGGTAGGAAG
>CAKRWX010000457.1 GCA_934418055.1 uncultured Lachnospiraceae bacterium | reverse complement strand
GTGGGAGTCATCTCCAGATGAACCGTATCACCGATGCACAGCGGAGCAGTATATTTTGCGGTCAGCTCCAGAAATGCAATCGTGGTTCCCTCAAAAATACCCATCTGGTTGGACAAACCGGTAGACACAATCAGCCCCAGTGCGCCATGAGCAACACGTTTGCCGAACATATTGTTCTTTGCGAACTCATCATCCATGTGAAGCGGGTTGAAATCACCGGAAATTCCGGCAAAGTTTACCACATCTGCCTCGGTGATGGTTCGTCCCACGCTTTCATAGCATTTCCCGATCTCAAATTCCTCCAGATAATAACCTTTTGCCACGTATGCCATAATCGTTTCCTCCTACTTTTTTCTAGTTTTCTGCTTTCGCTTTCAGAATCTCTGCCAGGCCAAACGGTTCCGGGCTGAACAGACGCTCATCCATCAGGGCTACATGCTCCGGAATGACCGGCTTAAACTCCATGTACGGAAGGATATCCTTCTCAATGTCAATACCCGGTGCAACCTCACACAGCTCCAGTCCCTGATCGGTTACCTTAAATACGCAGCGCTCGGTGATGAACAGAACATGCTGTCCTTTTTTCCGGCTGAAATCCGCGCTGAAGGTAATCTGCTCTACGGACTTTTTAAATTTAACCTTCTTGCCTTCCTGAAGAATTACAAGCTTGCCGTCTCTTACTTCCTCCTTTAAACCGCCTGCAGTCATGGTACCGCAGAAAATGACATTGTGAGTGGACTGAGAGATATCTACCAGGCCGCCACAGCCTGCAATACGGCTTCCGAACCGGCTTACGTTTACATTTCCTGCGCTGTCTACTTCAGCAAAGCCAAGGCAGGTCATAGCCAGGTTGCCGCCATTATAATAATCGAACTGTGAAGTCATCGGAAGCGCTGCCCAGGCATTCACGGCACAGCCGAAATCCTGCCCGCCGGTCGGAACTCCACCGGTCAGTCCGCTCTCGATACTTAAAGTAATCTGGTCACCTGCGCCCTCTTCCGCCGCTACGGCAGCCACGCCCTCCGGAATACCGATACCAAGGTTTACAACAGAATTCGGTTTCAGCTCCAGGGATGCACGGCGTGCGATCACCTTGCGCTCGTCAAACGGAAGAGAGGCAAAGCCAACACCGTCCAGTTTGTAATGTCCTGCCAGGACCGGATTGTAGTAAGAACCCGGAGTCTGACGATGGTTCTCTTCCGGATTCTCGCTGACCACAACTGCGTCTACGAGATTGCCCGGCACTACTACCTGGGTGCGGTCTACGGAACCGGATGCTACATAGTTTTTTACCTGGGCAATGACCTTACCGCCCATAGCCTTGACAGCCAGAGCCACATCCAGTGCGTCAATCGGAGCACCCTCCTCTTCCATCGTGATATTTCCATGCTCATCTGCCGTAGTACCGCGGATCAGGCCGATATTTAACTTCGGCATCTTATAAAGCAGATACTCTTCGCCTAGGACATCAATCAGGCTTACCAGATCTTCTTTGGTGGCTTCGCTCATCTTTCCGCCCTCGAGACGCGGATCGCAGAAGGTACCAAGACCGATCCTGGTGATCTCGCCCGGTTTTCCAGCTGCCGCCGCGCGGTACATATGGGAGATAACGCCCTGGGGGAAGTTCCATGCCTGAACCTTTCCGGCATTGACCAGATCTACCATTCTGGTGTTGTTTGCAAAATGTCCTGTGATATAACGTGTGATAAGGCCCTCATAGCTCATCTCGCAGATGCCCTGATCCTTGTTGTTTCCGTTTCCGGCTCCATGCATCAGTGTCAGGCCGCATGGATGGCCTGTCTGTTGGAAGCGTTCTCCGATTGCACGGTAAATCTCACGCGGCACCGTCATCAGCATAAATCCGGAAACCGCTACGCCATCTCCGTCATGGATCATATCCAGTGCTGTGTTCATATCTACTTTTTTCCCCATTTGTAAATACCTCCTTTGTTATACTATAATTTAGTAAGCAAAAGCTGTGCCAATTCTAAGTTCAGTCTCCCGGACCGCTTATTTGATAGATTTTTAACACCACATACTGTTTTTCTGTCTGTGCAATGTTGCCATTTTGCACGCTAACACGTTGCAATTTTGCAATATGCGTTGCAATTTAGCATCATTGTGT
>CAKRWX010000456.1 GCA_934418055.1 uncultured Lachnospiraceae bacterium | reverse complement strand
CCCCTGTGGCAAACGGAATCCCCAGCCGCGCCAATTTCCGGTACATTGCCAGGCCGCTCCCACCTCCACCGATGACAAAAACCTGGGGGGCTGCTTTCGCAGCCGGTAACTCCATAGCTCCGAATGCCTCATGGTAGGAGCCTTCCGTGACGTTATAAAGGCGGTTTATATACTCGTCAGTAAAAATATCCTCCGGCGTCCCGATCCGGTCAACACGGCCCTCACAGACGGTCATGACCCGGTCAGAGATCTTCTGGGCCAGATCCAGTTCATGAAGAGACATGACCACCGCCATATTCCGTTCCCGCACCAGTTTTCTCAAGACCGTCAGAAATTCCAGCTTATGCTTCACATCCAGATACGAGGTCGGCTCATCTAAGATGATCAGCTCCGGTTCCTGGCAGATGGCTCTGGCCAGAAGGATCTTCTGACGCTGGCCATCGCTGATGGAAGAAAAATCCCGCTCTTTTAATTCTTCCCCGCTGACCAGGGCTAAGGCCTCGTCCACTTTTTCCAAGTCTTCTTTTCCCGGAATCCCCAGCCAGCCGGTGTAGGGATAGCGGCCGGAAGCCACCACTTCCCCGCAGGTCATATATTCGGTCTCCATCCGCCCGGTCAGAACCACCGCCTGTTTTCTTGCCAGTTCTTTTCCGGACATCTGCCCCATCTCCCGGCCATCCACCCAGACACTTCCTCCAAGGATTGCCAGCTGTCTGGTGATGCTCTTGAAAATGGTGGATTTTCCCGCGCCATTGGGGCCGATCAGCGTCAGGATCTCTCCTTTTTCCACTTCCATGCGGATATTTTTGATCAATGGTCTTCCACCATAGCCTACGGTCATCTGATCCGTGTAAAAATAAAATTTCCGTTCCACGCTTACCGGCCTCCTTTCCGTCGGTCTACCATCAGCCAGATCACCACCGGAGCGCCAAATAATGCCGTCACGGAGCTGATGCTTAACTCCACCGGGGCAAATACCGTCCTGGCGATCATATCGCATAGCAGGCATACCAGAGCGCCCCCTAAGAAGCATCCGGGGATCAGGATCAGTGGCCTGGAGCTTCGAAACAGTCCTTTTACCAGATGGGGCACTGCGATCCCCACAAAGGAGATCGGTCCCGCAAATGCCGTCACACAGGCGGAAAGCAGACTGGAAAGCAGGATCAGCCCTGCCCGGAAAAGGCGGATATTGACCCCCATGCTTCTTGCATAGTTTTCCCCAAGCTGGTAAGCGCCGATCTGCTTGGACATGGCAAATACCAGCAAAACTGCTGCTGCCACAAGCCCGCTCATCACCTGCACCTGCTCCCAGCTGATGCCGGAAAAGCTGCCTAAGGACCAGTTATGGAGGTTTACGATGTTGGAATCATCGGCAAATGTCACCACAAAGTCCGTCACAGCCGAACAGATATAGCTGATCATAACGCCGCAGACCACCAGCATGGACATCTGGTTCACTTTTCTTGCGGCCAGCAGCACAAAGCCCATGGAGAGCATGGAACCGGCAAATGCCGCTGCTACCATGGCCCAGGAACCAATGGCCATGCCTCTGCCTAAAAACCAGATCATCACCAGCGCCACAAAAAGTTTCGCGCCGGAAGAAATTCCCAGCACAAAAGGACCCGCGATCGGGTTGGAAAAAAAGGTCTGAAGAAGGAAGCCGGACACTGCCAGTGCGCCGCCTAAGATCACTGCCGCGCAGATCCTTGGAAAACGGATCTGCCATACGATGACACCTGCTGTCTCTTCCCGGCCCGCGCCAAGCAGGATTTCCGCCACCTGGCGTACCGTTAAGGGGACACTGCCGGAATTGATGTTCCAGACCACCAGTGCCGCCAGCAGCAGGAGCATGGCTGCAAATACCACACTGTAGCGGACGCCTTCTTTTATGGCTGTTTTCTGCGATTTTTCTGCTGACATGGATCCGTTCCTCCTTCTCTTCTTGATCTTATGTGCCAGACTGTCTGGTGAAGTCGAATCACTGCTCATCCTCGCGGAACATTTACCTCAGCGGGAATAGATAGGTCATCCCATCCTCTTCTCCCAGGAACATCCGGTGCATATCCCCGATCAGATCTGCCACGCCCATGACCTGCTGGAAGGTCTGGCTGGACGTGCACCATAC
>CAKRWX010000455.1 GCA_934418055.1 uncultured Lachnospiraceae bacterium | reverse complement strand
GAAATGTATAGAGGAATCGAACTTTTGTTCTGTGTTTATTTCTTGCTTTTCTCATCATCGTTTACTTGTTAACAGCAAATTAAGAAAATAAAAAAAGCAAGAAAGCCTGTTTCCATCCAGCTCTCTTGCTTTTTTACCCATTTTACAGCCAATCTCTTTTAGTCCTTCAAAAAATCCTTCCGCATCGGTGTAAAGAAATCCACCAGCACGCCTGCCTCCAGACACTCACACCCATGTACAATATCGTTCTGTTTGCACAGAGTGTCGCCAGGGCCTACTTCTTTTACTTCGTCGCCGATGGTGAAGCGGAAGCGTCCGCTGGCCACGTAAGTGATCTGGGTGTGTGGATGGTGGTGCATGGCTCCGATTCCGCCTTTTTCGAAGGTATTTTCTACGCACATTAACTCATCGCAGAATGCCAGAACGCGGCGCTCGACGCCCTCGCCTGCTTTCTCAGCTTCTGTGTCTTTCCAGAAGCACCAATTTGCTCCATTTCTCTCTCTCATGATTCGATTCCCCTTTTTATTGATCCTGATACCGGATGGTCCAGGTGGTTTCGATCTCTGTTTCCTGTGGGGCCACTTCCCGGCTCCAGACTACCTCCGTGTTCAAACGGCCCATAGGGGTACCAAAACTTCCATCATCCAGGGCGGCAAATGCATGACAGTCTCCCACTCCCTCTGCGGTCATTCCAGTGAGAATGCCATTTCCAAAAGTTACCTGATTACCAGAAACTTCCGGCTTCTCAGAAAAGCTTAAAAGTACCAGACGGATCTTCTTGATCTTCCGTCCATTCAAAGCTTCTGTCACCTGAAAATGATCGGTTCTCCGGATCTCGCCATGACAAAACTGGTAAGAAACCTGGTCTGTGATTCCTTCCACACGCTTCGGGCGCTGATTTTCTTCACTGTTTCCTGCCACAGAATTGTCCACCAGATCATCTGCCATTTTTCCACCGCTGACAGAGATTCCCTCTCCCATACGGCACAGCGCGTCAAAATAGCATCCCACGGAAAAGTTATTTTCATCCTCTTCTTTGGTCCAGATTCCGGACATATAGGAAACCGGCATTAGTACCTCTCCGTCCTCCATCCAAAGCTGCGGAATCAGCTGTCCATGACAGTATTCCGGCACACCCTGGAGAACCCGATACTGGAACGGCACCGGAAGATATGGATCTTTGTCGTACATCCGCTGACCGCCGCTGATCAATGGCAAGGACCAGACATGGTCTCCATCCCGGACAATGGCCAGTCCACGGTCATACTCTCCTTTGGCAAAAGGAACATACATATGAGATGGCAGTTTCATTAACTTCTCTGCATAATTCCTGCAAACAGATCTATCTTTATAACCAGCCTTGACCCAATGTTCATAGGAATTCACCATCTGCATGGACAAACTTAAATTTTCCCCAAGAATCCGGTATTTATTCCGGTAATTGTCAGTTTTCCGTCCGTGTTCCCACATATTGATCGATTCCATATCCTTATCATACCAGAAATCTACCATATTCTCCATCACTTTTACACTGTATCCGTAAGCAATTTCCAGTTCATCCTCCGTCAGAAGCCCACCAATCTCTGCTGCCGCTGATAAAACCTCCAAAGCCGCTGTAGCGCCATAAGCTCCGATACTCCTGCCATAAGAAAAGCCCAATCCCTTCTGGTCTGCCAGTTCCACGAAAATCCGGGCGGATTTTTGAAGCATTCCCTTGATCTTCTCCGGCACTTCCCATCCAGTGGCTAAAAGCTGACTTGCCAGTTCACTTGGAACCAGGATACTATAACGGTCAAACCGTCCCTCTCCCGGCGTCTCGTCCATAAAGCTGAACTCACCGGAGTACTGGTCAATATGCTCCATCAGACGATCCAGTAATATCTTGCTATGGCCTTCCTTTTCCCAGCCCAGCAGTTCCCGGTGTCTGGCAATACCGAAAGCAACACCGTAATAATTGGTCGGCTTATGGATCAGGGCATAATGATTCTCCACATCCACGAACGTTCTCCAGTCCATGGAAATCCGCAACTTCTCCAACGTCTCCGCATCCACCACTTTTTCTAATAATCCCGCTTTTTTCAGCCGGTACAAGCCGCTGATTCCATTTAAAATTCCCCAGGTTTCCA
>CAKRWX010000454.1 GCA_934418055.1 uncultured Lachnospiraceae bacterium | reverse complement strand
TTTTGACAGAAACACCTAGCAATTCAGCAAAATCTTTTGGCTTGTAATTTGTGATATTTGATGTATTCATAGTATATCTCCATGAGCATATTTAAACACATATTATCACATTTGACAACTTATTCAGTTACTTAAAGTATGCCTCCTGCTCATTTTTTTACATCATAAGTAACTGTTCAGTACCTTCACAGTCACGAGCAAAAATCCATGAAAATTGCCTGCGGCAATGGGATTTTTGCCTAACCGCCTATGTTTTCTTACGGTCAGCGCAGTAAATGCGCAGACCTACTGAACAGTAACCATCATAACACATTTAGAGCAGTTCTTGTAGAAAAAATGTTTTTTCGATCAATGCAGAATCCGAAAATGTCCAATAAGCGGAAGTTCTTTTGCTTTCCCTGTAACGGCATTTGCCACTCCCATGCAAAACAGCACCAGAATCAGCAGATAACCTACTCCGGACAGTGAAAGCAGGAAGCGAAACTGCCACCAGTACCGGTCAAATACCAGATTCAGCATTGCAGATATAAACTGCCATCCCATCGACACAAGCAGTAACATAAGTCCCTGGTTTGCATGAAATCTGGCGTACTTTGAGTCCTTCGCGCACAGGATTGGCAGCAGCACCAGGAGCGAGAAATACGAAAGCACTGCCATGAGCTTGTTTTGTTCTACATCGCTCTCCTGAAATTCTCTGCTCAGATCCCGCATCTGACCTGCCTGATCCCAGGAAAACGTACCGGAACTGCCGCCTCCTGACTGCGAAATAGAAGTGCCCGAACCTCCCTGCTCTCCGACCGGTGCGCCGCACCTGGGGCAGAACCTCGCCCCCTCATTCAGTTTCTTTCCGCATTTTGCGCAAAATACCATACTCCTTCTCCTTTCTGTGGGTTTCTCTATGGCAATCGTTATAGACTCTGAGCCCGCGGAAATGCCTGTTATTTTATAGCGTTTCCGCACATTGCGCAAAAGTCTTTATGCCCGTATAACAGATAAAACTGGGAAAATACATAGAACATATGTAATAGAAATAAAAGACACTGTCTGAAAAACAGACTATACATAGATTGAAACCGATTATAGCATGAGAACCTGTTTATCACAATCAAAACAAGAAAGCTCTCATCGCAAAAAACTACAAAATCCGCCTTCCGGATCCCGGCACAGCAGAAATATTCCGTAAAAGACACACGTAACATTTCTGCTGTGGCAATGTTATTATATTTATTTTTTCTCTGCCGTAAACACAATATCCTTCAGCTTACGTTTCGGCACATAATGAACATCCTGTTCATCGCGGTAATAATTCGTGCTTTCTTCCGGCTCCACATCTTCCAGGACAACTTTTTCTGCCGGTTCGCCGATTGCTACCACCAGCATCGGTACATAAGATTCATCCATATTCAGGATTTCCCTGATATTCTGCGCATGAAAACTTCCGATCATGCAGCCGCCAAACCCCTTTTCCGCTGCTGCCAAAAGCATAGTCTGTGCCACAATTCCAACATCCTTTTGGAACCGTGTCATAGAATCATTAATCTTTGTATCCTGCAAAATCACGATAAAAGCAGGTGGTTCCATGCCGAGATGTGGCAGCTTCATATCTGTAATTGCGCCGGCCCAACGGGTCTGTTTCTGAATCTCTGCCACTTCATCCGGTTCCCATGCGAGATAATAACAGAGAGGCTGAATATTGGCCGAAGAAGGACAGAGTCTTGCAATGTCCACCAGTTCCATAAGCTCCTCTTTTGTTACTTTGCGGTTTTTGTTGTATCCACGATAACTACGATTTTTAAGCACCAAATCTTTTAACATGGTATAGCTCCTTTCCAGTCCTCTCTTCTGGCACATCCATTTGCGGTAATTCGGAAGAACCATTTTCTCCATAGTACCACGATTGTTTTCACATTTCCAGGATTTGAAAAAGAATGTGCCGAGGCACATTCTCGCGCCTCGTTTTTATATGATAGGACGCAATTTCCTATCATATAAAAAAGCACCATGACACGGAACTTTCCATTCCACATCATGGTGCTTTATCATTTTATTCTAATTCAGATTACTCAGCGTCTGCCTCGTTCTGCTCAGCCGGAGCCTGCAGAGCTTTCATGCTTAAGCTGATCTTTC
>CAKRWX010000453.1 GCA_934418055.1 uncultured Lachnospiraceae bacterium | reverse complement strand
GGATAAGATCAGCAAATGGGTACCTCGTACTGATGAGATGCTGACGGTCAGCAACGCAGAAGTTGTAAAATAAATGAATACGGTTATGGGTTAAAGATGGAGGGTGCTGTAAAACTGTTTATGGCATCCTCTTTGAAAAATGAAAGGTTTAGTGAACGTGTATGGCAAAATATCTGACAAAGCGTCTGTTTCAGTCGCTCATTGCAATTTTTGGAATAACAGTGATCGTTTTTATTGTTCTTAATATCGCAGGAGATCCGGTAACGCTGATGCTTCCAGAGACGGCGTCTTTTGAAGAGATTGAAGCTATGCGGCAGAAGATGGGTTACAACGATCCGATTTTTGTTCAGTACTGGAGATTCCTTTCCAACGCCTTAAGGGGCGATTTTGGCATGTCCTACCATTATAATATGCCTGCCCTTCAGGTTGTTATGGAACGTGTTCCGGCGACGATCACACTGGCATTGGCTGCCATGGCAGTTGCCCTGCTGATCGGTATTCCGGCGGGAGTTATCTCCGCAGTGAAGAGAAATACATTTCTGGATACTGTAATTCGTACTCTGGCATTATTCGGACAGTGTGTTCCGGCATTCTGGCTTGGAATCATTATGATGATGTTTTTTGCAGTGAAATTAAAAGTGCTTCCGACCTCAGGTTTTGAATCCTGGAGTGCTCTTGTGATGCCGGCATTTACTCTTGGGGCTTCTTCGGCAGCGACCATTACCCGTATGCTCCGTTCCAATATGATCGAGATCATGAGCAAGGAATATATTGACGTGGCAAAGGCCAAAGGCTTAAGGGGCTATGTGGTTGTAATGAAGCACGCATTTAAAAATGCCCTGAGCTCTGTCATTACCCTGATCGGCCTTCAGATCGCCGGTCTGTTAGGTGGTTCTGTGATCACCGAGACCGTATTTGCATGGCCGGGAGTCGGCCGTCTTCTGGTCCAGTCCATCAACAACAGTGATTTTATGGTAGTAGAGGTAATCGTGATCATGATGGCCACTACTTTTGTTGTAGTCAACTTTATCGTTGATGTGCTTTATTGTATCATCAACCCGAGAATTCGTTTACAGTAAGGAGGAGAAAGCCATGTGGAAAAGCTTAAAAGACAGTAAAACGGGTCTGATCGGCATTGTGATCGTTTTCCTGGTCGTTTTTATGGCCCTTACCGCTACGGTGATCGCGCCTTACGATCCGGCCAAGCAGGATTTAATGAATAAACTGGCAGACCCGGTGTTTGCCGGTGGAACTATGAAACATATTTTAGGAACTGACCAGCTTGGCCGTGACATTTTATCACGTATCATTTATGGAAGCCGTATTACGATTTTAGTTGCGTTTTTTGGTACGGTGTGTGCCGGAATTCTGGGAATTCTGATGGGCTCTTTAGCTGGTTATTATGGAAAATGGGTGGACACTGTGATCATGCGTATTGTGGATATCCAGCTTTCCTTTCCATTCATTCTGTTAGCGCTGTTTGTTGCCGCAGTTCTTGGACGAAGCCTTAGAAACGTGATCCTGGTGGCGGCTATCAGCAGCTGGGTGCAGTATGCCAGACTGATCCGTGGAGAAATCTTATCCGTCCGTGAGATGGAGTATATCGAAGCCATCCGTTCTGTGGGTGGTAAGAACGGCCGGATCATTCTTTATCACATCCTTCCAAATGTTATCAGTCCGATGATCGTCCAGGCTACATTAGGTATGGCCCGTATCGTTTTAATGGAGGCATCCTTAAGCTACTTAGGACTTGGTGTTCCTCTTGAGATCCCAACCTGGGGCCGTATGCTTTCGGAGGGCCGAGATTATATGCTGACCAATCCATGGCTGGCGATTTTTCCAGGTATTGCCATTACCATCACGGTGCTTGGTGTAAACTTATTAGGCGACTGGCTGAGGGATTATCTGGATCCTAAACTGAATGTGTAACCGCAAGGAGGAAACGTCGATGAGTGAAACGATATTAAAGGTAGAAAACCTGAATGTGATATTTCATACCAAGTACGGAGAGGCCAGGGCGGTTAATGATGTGAACTTTACCTTGAGAAAGGGCGAGAGACTGGGATTAGTTGGTGAGTCTGGTTCTGGAAAGAGCGTAACCTCCAAATGTATCATCCGTCTTCTGCAG
>CAKRWX010000452.1 GCA_934418055.1 uncultured Lachnospiraceae bacterium | reverse complement strand
CATGGATATCCTCGGGAGCAATGTATTTGAGATAGATATTATAGATCCGGGTGCTGTATTCCATATAGTAAGCCATCCTCGGCGGCGCGGCAATATAACTGAGAGCCAGAGAGGGGTTTCTTGCGAGTTCAACGGCGTTATATGATTCGCAGTCGAGTTTATGATGCGGTGCATTGTATTTGCGCTGCCGATTGATTTGCTCAACCTTTTGGATTACTTCAAACAGTCTTGCTCTGCCGGGGATACCGTAGGCTTTCAGCGACGGCGTAACCGCAAGGCAGATGGTTTTCTCGGTCCTGCCGACATCTGCAACCACAAGATTGGTTGTCAACGGATCAAGCCCGCGCGTGACGCATTCCACCGAGGCATAAAAGCTTTTTAAGTCAATGCAAAGATAGGTTCTGTCCACTTTTATACCTCCGTTTCCTTATATCGCTCTTTGCAGATAAATCATATCTGTAAGCCTTACTCCGCATTCATAAATCGGGTGATCATAGTTGTCTATAAAAAAGTTCTTAATGCTGTGCGTTTTTACAAAACCGCATTTTTCATAAAACGGAACAGTCAACGGACTGTCGCCTGTACCTACCTGCAACACCGAATACTTTCCTTTATGCTTTTCGGCAATGTATTCCACCATTTTCTTTGCATAACCGTTTCGCTGAAATTCCGGCTCAGTTGCAATGTTCTTGATTTCAAGAATTCCGTTTCCTTCGTCAGTAACAATACACTCGCATTTCACACCGCCGTCCTCCAAAACATACATAGTACCTCTGTCTATATACCGGTCTATCATGCTTTCTTGCTCATCGGCTAACAGAAGCAACGCAAGATAATCTTTTTTATTTTGTTTTACTTCTCGTATCTTCATAACCGTACACCTTTTTTCCCTTTCTCACAATATACGGATTTATGAGTAAGATGTTTCTTTTTAACCGTCTGAAATAGGCGAGATTCAGCGGTTCCTCCAGCTTGCATTTAAAGTCCTTTGATAACATTCTGTGCAACGCCTTGGATTTGCAGGTCATAAACCTCAATGTCCTTATATCCCTTCGCTTTGTTGGCAGAGCGAAGAACGGCACAGTTCTTTTTCTTATTCCAATAAAAGTATTTCAGATTGTTCAGCCCCTCAAAGAGAGCCACAACAATATCTCCTTCATTTGCGTCCGTCTGCTTACGGACAACGATCCAATCTCCGTCCTCAATGCCGGCGTCAACCATAGAATCACCGTTTGCTTTCAGCAGAAAGAGTTCTCCTTTGCCAAACACGGTTTTCGGCAGTTTCACATATTCAAGCACCCGTTCTTCTTCGGGAAGTCCGATGCCGCAGGAAACAGAGCAGTCAAGAATTACCGCATTGTTTCCCGGATCGGTATATTTGCGCGTAACATCGGTTTTGATTTCGGAGCCGTCATAATCAATCATTCCGCGCTTAGCCATATCTTTTAAGTATCTGTATACCGTTGCCCTCGTCACGCCGACAGCGCCGGCAATTTCGGAGGTGGAGGGGGACTTCCAATATTCGAGGTAGTATCCTTCTGCAAACTTTTTGATTTCATTCATAAGGTCAGTGCTTTTAGAACGCATTTTTTCGTCCTCCGTTTTATCAGATACAGTCTGTATCGGATAGACTTATTATAGCAGACTCATTTAGATTTTGCAATAGGTTTTCATAATCTCGTTCTGACATGTCGCTTCTGTTAGACAAGTAAAAAGCGCAACGGGACTTCCGTTGCGCTGATTTGGGCATTATAATCTTTGAAAGTAATGTATTTTCATTGTGTGTGCCTCTTTCACTCAACACAGTTTTTCGCTGCATCAATCATCTTACGGTATTTTTCTTTTACATCCTCGGGACTTTTGATTTTTACTTTACCCTCGAATCCGAAAAGCCAGCCGAAGAACATATCTTTTGAATTCCACCTTAAAAATCGGCATGAAAAAACCCAGAAACCATTGTGGTTTCTGGGTTTTCAGCTCCGATATCTTTTTCGGTGCTACTTGTTGGTTGCAGGGGAAGGACTTGACTCACATTTCCGCGGAACGCGGAAACTGTGCTGCGGCGCTTGGTCGGGCGTCGTTCTGGACGTCCACTGGACGTCCATTCATTGCGACGCCTTTTCAAGTCCCCC
>CAKRWX010000451.1 GCA_934418055.1 uncultured Lachnospiraceae bacterium | reverse complement strand
TGTTTCACCCGTAATGAGTGGGGGTGAAACAAGGTTGAGAATGACCCCAGAGAGAGGCCCTGTTGAGGCTCTAAGCTTTTTCCATAAAAACTATGGCAGCCGCCGGATGTTGACCTATGACTGGTATGATGATATCAACCAAAAGCTGGGGCCGGATGATGATTTTGAGTCCGGGAGATGCTACACCGCGCATGTGGAGGTCAAACCCGTGGAGGGGGCTAAATTTGACAGCTCCGACAACCTTTCTATGGGCCTCAATCATGCTTCGGGGACGCAGGATATCTCCTTCACCCGTGAAAGCGACCAACTCCTTCGCGCAGCGATCCGCCTGCTTTTCAAGCCGGTGCTGACGATGGCGCTTACCCCCGGTGACGCCCTGCCCACGGCGGAAGAGCTGAACGACCAGCTGCCGGTGGGCTACACCGTCACGACGCTGACCTGGGCGGACAACGCTGCGGCGGTTCCCGACGGCGCCACGGAAATGACCCTCACCGAGCTGAAGATCAGCGGCGCGGAGAGCCGCTGCCAGATCACCGGGGGAGCTGTCGTGATCGACGGAACGGCGTACACCGCCAAAAGCTATTTCAATACGCTCACGCTGACGAACATCGATCTGCCGGTCAAGGCAAAAGGCGTGGAGGTGAGTGGCACCATCACCAGCTACGGCAGCGATAGCGACGATGTCACCGTGCAGCTCATTGAGGCAGGGCATACCGAACCGGCCTATGAAGCCACCGTGAGCGGCAATAGTGCGACCTACTCCTTCGACACCGTTCCCGCCGGGACGTACACCCTGAAGGTGATGAAGAAGGGGCATGCCACCCGCCTCATACCTCTCACCGTCGAATCGGTTGATATCACCGATAAAAATGTCACGATCTATCTGATGGGTGACTTGGACGAGAACGGAGTGGTGGATGTGGATGACGTCCTGGCGTGCCTCAACCTGTGCTTCGGCACACCCACCGCAGATGACATCCGCAAAGCGGATATTGACGGCAGCGGGGTAATAGATGTGGATGACGTCCTCGCCTGCCTGAATCTCTGCTTCTAACGTATACCCGCAAAACTAAAATAATAAAAGGAGTTTGTTATGAAGAAAAGATTGCTATCTGTTTTTCTCACGCTGATGATGCTGTTGACCCTTGTGCCGACGACAGCACTCGCAGCGGGAGCCATGACCGTGGACGTGGAGCCTCCTGCGGGCAGGACACTGTCCACGCTGCAAGAGGGAGACGTGGTGAAGGTCACCGTGAGGCTTCCGCAGGTCGCCTCCACCCAAACGCTTCAGTTTGACCTGAATTTTGACGACACCTACTTCTCCTACAATGGAGATGGCGCAGCCCCCGATATTCTCGCGAAGCTGAACATCGGCAAGGTGGATATCTCCGGCAGCAACATTGTGCGTATCGTGGCCACGGGCCTTACTCCTGCCTCGTTTGACGCCGGGACGGTCGCCATGCAGGCCAGCTTCACCGTAAAGGCCGGCGTGACCGGCAGCACCAAGACCTTCGGCCTTTCCGGCCTGAAGATCGGCGATCCGTCCGTCACTCTGCCCACCGGGCAGGTGGATGTCACCATCATCAAGGCGCCCATCACCAGCGTGACCGCCAAGGTGGACGCTCCCCAGAAGGGCGTGGAACTGGACACCACGGTCGATATCGGCACCGCCACCGGCTACACCGCCAAGGTGGAGTGGTATGAAGGCACCACCGCCACCGGCACGCCCGTCACCGGCAAAGCCAAGCCCAGCCAGTTCTACTATGCCAAGATCACCCTGACGGCCAACTCCGGCGAGACCTTCGCTGACACGCTGACCACCGGCAAAATCATCGATATTTACTCCGTCACCCGCGTCAGCGACACCGTGCTGACCCTCACCAAGGCTTACGACAAGACCGCCGACGCGGAGGTCACCAAGGTGCAGATAGCCGGTACGCCCCCCACCCTGAATGTCCCTGAGGCCCTCGGCATTGACCAGCCCGGCACCGTCACGGCGACCAACACCTACAGCGTCACTGTGTTTATGGACGGCAGCCCCGTGGTCAAGCCCTCCGGCGTTAAGTGGAGCGTCAGCGGCCTTGAGGGTGTCACCGTCGATCCCGACACCGGCAACCTGACCATCTCCAGCAACTGCCCCGGCG
>CAKRWX010000450.1 GCA_934418055.1 uncultured Lachnospiraceae bacterium | reverse complement strand
ATCTGCACCCAGTAGTACTTCTGGGACTGGTTCTCATCATAATAAAATCCAACTGCGCTTTTTTTGTACTTGGAACTCAGAATATTAGCTTTGTGGGCATTGGAATCCATCCAGCCCTTCACCATGGCTGACGCTGTGGTGTAACCACTGCCGATATTCTCCGCGTATTTCGTCGGTTCCAGTCCTACTTCATCAAATACGGTCTGATACTTGCTTCCGTCCGGTCTGGTGTGGGAATTCTTCTCCACCAGTTCCTCCGCACGAATCTCACAGGCTTCCTGAAGAGCCTCATCGTAGGTCAGAGCCGTCAGCTTCCGCTTGGTCCTCTCTTTATTGATCAGGCTGAAGCAGGTCTGCTCCCAGTCCTCATTGATGCCGTAGGTCAGATTCGAGTTGGAGGAAACATTCTTCTCCTCTTTCCCGCTGGTGTCCAGAAGCGTGGTAAAATTGGCGATGGAAGTATCTCCGTCCTTGCAATACTCGCCCCAGCTGTCTTCCGGGACCGTATCCACGATCACATAGGTGGATTTGTTGACCACGTAGTAGAATTCCTTCTTCGAGTCGTGGACGGTTTTCGTCGCCAGTTCCCCTGTGGAAAGGAAATAGTATTCCTTGTCTTCGACTGTCTGCAGGCCAGTGAGCGCATAGCCTTCCGAATCAAAGTAATACTTCTTGCCGGAATAGGTCTGCCAGCCTTTGGCATAAGCGCCGTTGGAATCCAGATAGCGTTTACCCCTGCTGTCCTTCACCCACTGGTTTTTGCCATCCGCCTGAGCCTGATTCTGGGCTGAGGCATCGGCGCTCAGCAGATTATCCGGGCCGACCTCCACGTTTTTGGCGGTTTTGTCATATTTCTGCTGTACCCTGCCGCCATCCACCCATGCGCCGGAGGCATCCACGTCATAGCCATCCACCCTGGTAGAAGCGTACATCCAGCCATTGCTGTCAAAACGGTAGCTTTCATAGACTCCATCCTTGTTGCCGTCCAGCCATGCCCAGGTGTCCTTTGGGTAGGTTCCGTCATCATTGCGGAACCACCAGTTGGATACACCGTTTTCATTGGCAGGTCTTGACGGGTCCTGCACCCACTCTCCTGCAAATGCGGGAAAAGCCATGGAAACCGCCATGGCGGTGGTAATTCCTGCAATCCAGTATTTTCTCATACGTACATTCCTCCTCACATAAGAGACTTCCATTGCTTCAATTTCATTAAAATAAGAAGTTCCAGGCTTGCACCTATCACAATCGCTTTGTCAAACTCAATCCTGTCATAGACAGCAAACTCGATGCTTGTTAAGTAAGCAATCACCACCGCCCATATAACAGCCAGTGATCCTAACAGGGCAACCGCCAGCTTTCTTTTCCACCATTGGCTCAACCGTCTATTCCTTCTTTCTCTTCTCCCTTACTTTCCAGTGCTTTCTGCCACCTGGATAACATGCAGAGAACCATAATCGAAATTCCTGTTAAAATCCAGAATCCTATTTCCTCTAATTGATACATATCCACAGAACGTCCTAGCAATAAATCCTTATATACTATTCTTGACTCCATGATCACAACGATTAAAATAAGAGCACTCCAGATCACAGATACGGCAGTTAAAATGATATTTTCAACACGTTGCTCTATTTTTATCTTCGTCGGTTTCTTCTTCGTCGGTTTCTTCTTCATTGTTTTCACCTTCATTTGTGGTTATTGGTCCTTTATCCTCCTCCACCACCTCATCCAGCTCCTCATCCAGCCAGTCAAATAATGGCAGGATTCCGCTCCGGAACTGATCCAGTGCTTTTCGTAGGCGGACAGCCCGGTCGATCATGTCGTTATAGCTGTCACGGCATTCGTCTAAGATTTCATCCCTTTGGTGCTGTGCATCGGAGACGATTTTCTCTTTCTCCTGCTCTGCCTGGTCCAGAAGTTCTTTCTGGCTTTTTCTGGCTTCTGCAAGAAGATGTTCCTTCTCCTGTGCTGCTTCCTGACGGATATTTTCTACCAGATGGTCGATATCATCCTGTTTTTTATAGAATTCCCCGTCAATTCCAAATTCCGACGCGTGCGACCGCACGCAGCTGATCGCGATGTGCGCTGATTCCTTCATCACGTCGCCCAGCGAACCGGTCAGTTCCAGCTTGCCGGTGCCTTCCATCAGCGCGACTTCCACTTGCAG
>CAKRWX010000449.1 GCA_934418055.1 uncultured Lachnospiraceae bacterium | reverse complement strand
GCATAAAACTGATCAGAAAAAGACTTATTAAGAAAACATAGCTATGAATCCACAAAATGGGTGGAAAAGTGATGAATAAATCGCTTTTCCACCCGTTTTTTGTTTTTTCACAGCCATAGGTTTGATGCCAGACAATTCTTGCCTGCGTATTGCTGCATTTGATTGTAGTTCACAAAAATTTCACAACTTCCCACCTTGCAATTTCCCCCAAAAACAATTATAATGCTAACGATCAACTAGTTAACCATTAGATAGTTAATTGACAGATGAGAAAGAAGGAGGCGCAGGTGTGTTTTGTAATAATGACCAGGACAAAAGCAGGGAACAGACCAGGGAGCAGAGAATCCTGGACTGGTATTTCCGTTTAAATCGTCTGCACCGGAAGGTTGTAGAGCAGGAGTTAAGCACGACCGGGGTTTATCGCAGCCAGCACCGGATTCTCATGTGCCTGGCGAAGAATCCGCATATTTCTCAGACAGAACTGGCGGAGCGGCAGGAGATTTCCACCTCAGCAATCGCGGTTTCGTTAAAGAAGCTGCAGCAGGGCGGATATATCCAGAAGGAACTGGACCAGAGGGACAACCGCTTCAACCAGATCTGCATTACAGAAAAAGGGCAGAAAGTGGTGGAAGAGAGCCGGAATATCTTTCAGAGAATTGAGGAGGAGATGTTTCGGGGCTTTTCGGACGAGGAATTGAAGGATTTCGGCGGCGCTCTGAACCGGATCTGCGGCAATCTGGAACGGATTTGCCAAAATGAGAAATAGAAACCTGGTTTTAAACTTGACCAGAAAGAGAGGACGAATCAGTGAAACGATATGCAGCGTACATTAAGCCGTATTTATCGGCGTTTTTACTTGCACCGCTTCTGATGCTGACAGAGGTGTTCGGTGAGATCTTATTGCCGAAATTCATGTCTATGATCATCAATAACGGTGTGGCAGACCGGGATACCGGTTACATCATCCGCATGGGCATCATCATGGTGCTGACCGCCATTGTGATGGCAGCGGGAGGCATCGGAGGAGCGTATTTCTCCGCGAAGGCGTCCATCTGCTTTACCAGCGACCTGCGTGACGCATTATTTGCGAAAGTGCAGAATTTTTCCTTTAAAAATATTGACCAGTACAGCACAGGATCTTTAGTGACCCGTCTGACGAATGATGTCCAGCAGGTACAGAACGTGACCATGATGGGATTGCGGTTATTGTTCCGTGCTCCGGGTATGTTGATCGGTGCGCTGATCATGGCATTTCTGATGAATGCCAAGCTGGCATTGGTCATTTTGATCGTCATTCCGTTTTTGTCCATTGCCATTGTGACCATTATGGTCAAGGCATTTCCGCGTTTTACCCTGATGCAGAAGAAGATTGATAAATTAAATTCCGGTATTCAGGAAGCGTTGACGAATGTAAGGGTGATCAAGTCCTTTGTCCGGGAAGATTATGAGGAAGAGAAATTCCAGACCATGAACCAGGACTTAAAGGACAGTAGTTTAAATGCTATGAAGATCGTCATTGCGACCATGCCGATCATGATGTTCGCCATGAACGTGACGACCTTAGCGGTTGTCTGGTATGGCGGCAATATCATCATTGCAGGAAACATGCAGGTAGGTGACCTGACTGCGTTTACTACCTATATCGTACAGATCCTGATGTCCCTGATGATGTTATCCATGGTGCTTCTCCAGAGCTCCCGCGCCATTGCCTCAGTAAAGCGTATCAGTGAGGTGCTGGACACAGAGATCGACTTAACAGATGAGAACGCTTCCAGAAAAGATCTGAAGGTGACGGAAGGAAAAGTGGAATTTAAGGATGTTGCTTTCAGCTACAGCAATGAGGGCGGCGAGAAGATCCTGGAACACATTAATTTCACTGCGGAACCTGGAAAGGTTCTGGGTATCATTGGAACCACCGGAAGCGGCAAGACCTCTCTGGTGCAGCTGATCCCAAGACTTTACGATGTAACCGAGGGACAGGTGCTGGTGGACGGCGTGGACGTGAAGGACATGGTGGTGTTCGACATGAACAGCGAATACGTGTGTGTCTCTCCTCCCCATCAAGGATAGCTCCCGCAGTACAAGAAGATCGCCGCCGGGCTGGGCTGCCGCTTTATGGACGCCGAGGGCTGCGAATTCAATCAGATCGACTTTATGCACCTGACCCGCGCCGGTC
>CAKRWX010000448.1 GCA_934418055.1 uncultured Lachnospiraceae bacterium | reverse complement strand
CTGATATTGTCTGCGAAAACGGATATCATAGAAAAGAGAAAGACCAGTTAAAAGAGATGTTCCAGTATAACAACTGTCCGGGACGGGATTACGAGGCGTGGATGAAAGCGTTCTGTAACCGCAAATACAATAGTGATTTTGCAAAGGAAATGAGCCGTTCTGTGGGAGAATACTGGAAACAGTTTGAAGAATAAGCCTGGCAATACCTGGAGTTATGGGGTATAATAAAAAAATCAGGGTCACACAATGAGTTAGCGGAGGAAAAAAAGATGCTTACATTGGAGAATATTTCCTTTGGGGTAAAGGATGAAAAGGGCGAGAAAGAGATTATCAAAAATCTGAACCTGTCCATTGGGGAGAACAAATTTGTGGTCATCACCGGACCGAACGGCGGTGGAAAGTCCACATTGGCGAAATTAATTGCAGGAATTGAGAAGCCGGTATCCGGACGGATCTTATTTGATCAGGAGGATATTACAGAAAAGAGCATTACCGACCGGGCCAATATGGGAATCAGCTATGCGTTCCAGCAGCCGGTCCGTTTTAAAGGTATTCAGGTGCTGGATCTGATCCGTCTGGCAGCAAAGAGGAAAATGTCTGCAGCGGACGCATGTGAGTACCTGTCTGAGGTAGGGTTATGCGCGAAGGATTATATTAACCGTGAAGTCAACGCCAGTTTATCCGGCGGCGAGTTAAAGCGGATCGAGATTGCCACGGTATTAGCCAGAGGTACGAAGCTTTCTGTATTTGATGAGCCGGAGGCAGGAATCGATCTGTGGAGTTTTCAGAATCTGATCTCTGTTTTTGAGCGGATGAGAGAGAATACCAAGGGTTCCATTCTGATTATTTCCCATCAGGAGAGGATTTTGAATATTGCCGACGAGATCGTGGTCATCGCCGACGGACAGATTTCCGCACAGGGATCAAAGGACGAGATTCTGCCGAAGCTTTTAGGAACTGCGTCTGCGGTAGATGCCTGCAGTATGTTTTATAAGGGGGAAAAATAAGATGTCAGCATTTCCAAAGATTGATGAGATCCAGTTGAGACTGTTAGAGGAGGTAGCAGACCTCCATGAAGTGCCGGAGGGAGCTTATAACATCCGTGCCAATGGCAAACTGGCAGACCGTGTCAACAGCGCCAATATCGAGATCGTGTCCAAAGAGGATGGTACCGGAATTGACATTCATATTAAGCCGGGTACCAAGAAGGAAAGCGTGCATATTCCGGTGGTGTTAAGCCAGAGTGGATTATCAGATCTGGTATACAATGATTTCTATGTGGGGGATGACGCGGATGTGGTGATCGTGGCAGGCTGCGGTATCCACAACGGTGGCGACCAGGATTCCAGACATGACGGCATTCACCGTTTCTGGCTGGGCAAGAACGCCAAAGTGAAATATGTAGAGAAGCATTACGGCGAGGGCGATGGAAAAGGAAAGAGAATCCTGAACCCGGTGACGGAAGTGACCATGGATGAGAACAGTTACATGGAGATGGAAATGGTCCAGATCAAGGGTGTAGACTCTACCCAGCGTATGACCAAAGCAGATCTGGCGGCAGGTGCCAAGCTGATCATCCGGGAACGTCTGTTGACCCATGGCGATCAGCATGCAGAGAGCGGATTTGTGGTGAATTTAAATGGAGAAGATTCCAGCGCCAATGTGATTTCCAGATCCGTGGCGAAGAATAATTCCACCCAGGTGTTCAATGCTGAGATCAACGGCAATGCCAAATGCGCAGGACATTCTGAATGTGATGCGATTATCATGGATCATGCGAAAATATCCGCAATTCCGAAAATTGTGGCCAATGATATTGACGCGGCTCTGATCCATGAGGCAGCAATCGGTAAGATCGCCGGAGAGCAGCTGATCAAGCTGATGACTCTGGGACTGACGGAGCAGGAAGCGGAAGCGCAGATCGTCAATGGATTCTTGAAATAAATGGGATTATGCTGATCATTTGGCTGTACGGTGTGTTTGCAGAAATGACAGCGATTTCAGAATAAAATAGCATAGAAATTCATAAAATAGCCCTGATTCTTAAGTGATCGGGGCTATTTTCGTATGGATAATCAGAAATTGGAAAATCTGCTGAATCTGGCATTGTCGGCTACTATCCAGGAGCGGGAGCGGTCGGCCAGTTTATCGACTGGATATGACGGAGAGACCAGGCG
>CAKRWX010000447.1 GCA_934418055.1 uncultured Lachnospiraceae bacterium | reverse complement strand
AGCAATTCCAGGAGCCCCGGCAATCCCAGGCGCTCCAGCAATTCCAGGAGCCCCGGCAATTCCAGGAGCTCCAGCAATTCCAGGAGCCCCAGCGATCCCAGGAGTTCCAGTGACTCCGGAGCTCCAGGCGACTTCTAAAATCCAGGAAGTTCCCGGTATTCCGCCGGTGGCGGAAAAGAAAAAGGGATTGTTTGATTTTGGAAAAAAGAAACCGGCGAAGAAACCGATCACACCTGTGGTACCTGATTGGGGAAAGAAGGAAAGTCTAGTGCAGCCCAAAGAGCCAGGATATGTGCAGCCGCAGAGTCAGGTGATTATCCAGCCACAGAATCCAGCCTTAGACCAGCCACAGAACCAGTCATTTTCCAAGTCAATGATTCAGCCAGCTCCTTTAGGAGAAAATTCTGTGTATGTGGGGGAGGGAAGCAGTGATGACGGTAATCAGACGGTGATCTTAGGTGGTGGTGATCAGTATCAGTCTACCGTGATTCTGGGGGCAGAGATGCCAGGAACAATGGCTGCTGAAAAAGGACATCAGACAGCCCGGATCATCAGAAGAAAAAATGGTCAAAGCATGATCATCAGCCAGAAATCTATTCGGATCGGAAGTGAAGGCAGTTTTGTAGATTTCTATATTGCGGATAATCCGGCAGTGGGAGCCTGTCATGCGGATATTGCGCGTAAAGGTGGAGAATGGTATATTACGGATCGCAATTCCGCGAATCATACCTATGTGGATGGAACGATGATACCGCCAATGCAGGCAGTTCCTTTAAGAGCAGGAGCACAGATCCGGCTGGCGGATGAAGAGTTTGAATTTGTTCTTTCATAACGGGTGGTATTATGAATTTTTTCTATTCTTATCAGACGGACAGGGGAATGGTACGAGCCAGCAACCAGGATTCCTTGATGGTGAAAGTGATTCAGAGCGCTGGAGGTCAGGCATTTTTAGCGGCGGTCTGTGATGGCGTCGGAGGGTTAACCCACGGAGAACTTACCAGTCGGAAAACTGTGGAAATGTTGGGAAGATGGGCGGAATATGAGCTTCCCGGGCTGTTAGCTGATGTTGTTGACGGGAAAGTTCTGAAAAAACGTCTCCAACATCTGATTCAGGATATTAATCGGGAGATTTATTTTGATAATCGATCAAGTGGGATTTCCAGCGGAACGACCATGACAGCTCTGGTATTATATGGAGACTGCTACTGGGTGGCTCATGTGGGAGATAGCCGCCTTTATGTGGTGACAGAGGATGGCGCAGTAAGATTGACAGAGGATCATTCCTGGGTAGAGGAAGAGGTTTTAGCAGGCAGAATGACCAGGGAAGAAGCGGAACACAGCCCTAGAAAGAATGTTATTCTAAAATGTATTGGAGCTTCTGGAGAGATCAGCCCACAGATTTTGGAAGGAAAAGCAGAGAAAGATACCGTATTTGTTCTGTGCAGCGATGGATTCTGGCATGACATTACTGCCAAAGAGTGGGCAGAAGTATTTGCACCGGAAAATAATCCGGAAAGCAGAGTCCTTGGTCAGAATCTCCAGCAGATGGCTGGACAGGTGAAAGCAAGGGGAGAAAGTGATAATATAACGGCAATAGCGGTAAAATTAAGAAAGTAAAGGGAAAAGAAATGTTGGTTTTAAAAGTTGGAAAACGAAATATAGTTATGATAATTTTAACTTTTGCGGTTTTGCTTCTCACTTATGCCAATACGGTAAAGGCAACGCTTACTTCTGGAATTGCCGAAGATACCGTCTATTATCATGGAACCAACCATGTTTTGATTACTGCTGTATTGGTCATATTCATGGGGCTGTGTCTGTTCCAGAACTGGCCGGTCCGGATTATCCGGTTTTTCTGTTATCTGGCAAATGTTGTTTTCTGGGTTATTTATATCCGGCTGGTCATTCCTATGATGATTCCTATGACAGGAATTTATCAGGTGGTGTATACCTATACGGTCTGGGGATATATCAGTTTGTTGCTGTCCTTTCTTTTGGTTGGCTGCGCTGCGGCCAGCTTTCGGGATGAGTAAGATGAATTCTAATTTGATAGTGCCTGCCTTCGGGAAGTGCTTGGTTTTATCAAGTACTCTGGAGATCAAAAAAGGTTAACTGCATTTGTCCGAAGAAATCAGCGGATGAGGATCGAGCAGGACGCCCTGCTGGTCATAAAAACGATTACCAAAACC
>CAKRWX010000446.1 GCA_934418055.1 uncultured Lachnospiraceae bacterium | reverse complement strand
ATGTTGTACCCTGTCATCTGCCAGTTATAATTGGCCTCCACCGTAAATGGAGAATACACACCACAAAGCTGCTGCACTGCCAGGATCCAGGATACCATAACGGGTTTCGGCACCGGATAGCAGCCGGACAGCGCCGGATACTCCTCTCCCAGCTTCTCCATGGCCGCCTTTCCCGTCCGCGCCAGCTTTCCCTGGGCCAAAAGCCCACTATCCACCGGACCTTCCGGTGCTGTCTCATTGATTTTCTCCACCAGTTCCTGACATAACGCTTTCAAATCTTCCGTGGTCGCCTCTCCCACGTCCAGATTCAGATAGGAGGAAAATGGTTTCCGATAATAATTGACTCCGCAGTTTGCCGTATACAGAAACGCCAGAAGGCCCGCCGTAAAAAATACGCCTGCGAAAATCTCTCTCCATTTCCGGTAATGCCTTATGACACTGTATACAAAAAACAGAATCAGCCCATATAGCCCCAGCTCCACCACTGAAAATGGCACAATCCCACAGATCCGCCCATAAATCCCAACAATCCAGGGATAAATCGTCACTGCGTACCACTGTCCAAAACCTGGTATTTTTCTGGCCGCAAACTGCAGCACCCCCGCCAAAACCAGTAGGACGCCGCCACTTACCAGTAAATTTCTTATGATCTTCTTCTCGCGCATTTTCTCTAACATCTCTTCCCGACTGCTTTATCAAAAAATCCCAGCCATCTCCATTTTTCAATTATTTTACCATACCTCTGCGATAAACCTGTGAAATTTTTCTTACCTTTTTCTAAAAGCCCTTGCGAAATAAAAGATTCTACTTTAAACTTGAGGAAATAGTAACTGCTCGGTAGGTCTGCGCACTTGCTGCGCTGACCGTAAGAAAACATAGGCCAGAAAGCAAAAATCCCATCAGCGAAGCTGATCTGGAATGGATTTTTGCTTGTAACTATGAAGGTACTGAATAGTTACATGAAGTACAAGATATGGAAAGAAGGTTATAAAACCCCTATGAATGAACAGAACGAAACAAAAAACACAGAAGAAAAAGAGAAAAAGCCGACGAACTGGAAATCTGAGATCATCAGCTGGATCCAGATCCTGGTTGCCGCTGCTGCCATCGCTTTTGTCTTAAATACCTTTATCATTGCCAACAGCCGCGTCCCAAGCGCCTCCATGGAGAACACCATCATGACCGGAAGCCGCGTCATCGGTTCCCGTCTGTCCTACCATTTCCATGAGCCGGAACGAGGCGACGTGGTAATCTTTGTATTTGGTTACGACTGCAAGACTTGCGGCACCACTTACCAGGAGACACCAGAGGGCGTCTGCCCAGTATGTGGCCGCGCCGATAAACGAAACTCCACCATTTACTATGTCAAACGAATCATCGGTATGCCAGGCGATACCATCGACATCAAAGACGGCCACGTCTACTTAAACGGTTCCGACACCCCTCTCGAAGAGCCATATCTTCATGAGGAAATGGAAACTCCGAAAGAACTTCACTACGAAGTCCCAGAAGGCCAGTACTTCATGATGGGTGACAACCGCAACTACTCCGCCGATGCAAGATACTGGAGATTCAGCTACATCTCCAAAGACAAGATCATCGCCAAAGTATTATTCAAATACTTCCCAGGCTTTGGAAAAATCGAATAGCTAATACGCCAAAAAGGGATCACTCAGTTATCCAACGGATAACCGGTGATCCCCTCTTTTATGATACCTTACAGATATTTCTTTAAAGTCTCAACGCGATCCAGCTTCTCCCACGGAAGATCCAGATCATGTCTGCCAAAATGGCCATAAGCAGCAGTCTGCTTGTAAATCGGACGTCTCAGATCCAGCATCTTAATAATACCAGCTGGTCTTAAGTCAAAGTTCTCACGAATGATCTCAACTAACTTCTCATTGGACAGCTTACCAGTTCCAAAGGTATCTACCATGATGGAAGTTGGATGAGCTACACCGATTGCGTAAGATAACTGGATCTCACACTTGTCAGCCAGTCCAGCTGCAACAATATTCTTCGCAACGTATCTTGCTGCGTAAGCTGCGGAACGGTCAACCTTGGTGCAGTCCTTACCAGAGAATGCGCCGCCGCCGTGACGAGCGTATCCACCATAGGTGTCTACGATGATCTTACGTCCGGTCAGACCACTGTCTCCGTGAGGTCCACCGATAACGAAACGGCCAGTTGGGTTGATG
>CAKRWX010000445.1 GCA_934418055.1 uncultured Lachnospiraceae bacterium | reverse complement strand
ATACCCGGCATATAGGTTCTTAATGCCTGTACATAGCTGAGCACCTGCTTTCTGGTCTCGCGCTCCATTCTGGTAAGTGCCTCTGCGTTTAGTGCATCCGGGATAATGCTCGGAAGAAGAACTCCTACAATATTAGATCCTTCTTTTTTTAAGATAAAGCCCTTCTCCCTTGTGAGGTTGGGGATTCCGGCTTCTTTTGCCTTCACGACGGCACGCTCCACCGCAGCCGGAGACATATCACAGCTGGTGTCCACGCCGCTTAAGCGAAACGGCATGGTAGCCGCCTGCGGGCATCCGTCATCGCCGCCCCATACCAGGTGTGCCCCGGCAAGGCGGGCGAGATTGGCATCTCCGGATGCATCCACAAATGCCTTCGCAGCTACCGTAAAGGTACCCTCGTCATCCGCACAGTGAATTGCCGTAATGGTTCCGTTTTCCGTATCTGCACCAATTACAGACGTATGCAGAAAGTAATCCACCCGTTCTTTCTCCAGCAGATTGTCCATGGCACATTTTAAATACTCCGGCTGGAAATTAATGTTGCGGTTTCCTGTTGCAGAAATAACGTAGTCCACAGTCGGGCCAAGTGCCTCCATCTCATTTAACACAAGCCGGCCGACTCCTTCTACAACCTGTACCGGATTTTCCCCGCAGGTATAAAACCCGCAGAAAGCGCTGACTCCGGAATTGGTAGCTTCACCGCCAAGATAAGCATTCCGCTCGATCAGAAGGGTTTTCGCTCCCGCCTTCGCGGCTCCAACCGCAGCGGATACTCCGGCAGTTCCCCCTCCAACGACAGCTACGTCATACTGATACAAACGTTCCATAATCCTCTATACTCCTTTTTCTTAACCAATGATGAGTGTTCCCAGCGGATATGCAAAGAAGGTCAGCACAACCAGTGCCATCAGTGCAAAAATTCCGCCCCAGATAAACATGTCTTTGGTCGTGGTCCATCCGGAACCGATCGCTACGGTATTAATGGTACTCTGACCTGCCGGTGTCATGTTGCTGACAGCAGCTGCAAAACCAACCATGCATACAACTGCGCCAACACTTACTGCTCCTGCCGGAAGTGCAGTTAAAACAGACAGTGCCACTGCGCTTACTACGGTTGTGGTAACAATGTTGGAAGAGAAGTTTGTCTCAAGCAGTGCCCACAGCATGAAGAATAAGATCATGCCGGTAACCGGGAGTGCCGCAGTTAACGGAGACAGGGAAGCAGTCAGCCAGTCGCTGATTCCAATATCTGCGTTGGTTAAGCAGGAACCAAGCCAGGTTGCCGCACCGGTCATCAGGATGCTGCCCCACAGGATTCCTTTGGTTACGCCTTCCTTAAAGTTTAAGATGCGTTCGCCGTCAACCCTGGTGATAAACAGAAGGATACAGCCTAATAACGGCGGCATTGCGGTAGACCAGCTGTTGATGGTCTTGTAAAGCTCCGGGAAGCTGCCCTTGATCAGGCTCGGGCCAACCCATAAGAATACGGTTAAACCTACTACAGAAAGAATAATTTTCTCTTTGGTATCTGCCTTCGGAACAGTTCCGCGCAGTCCCATTGCATTCTCCGGTTTGATCTCATGGATATCATCCGGACGGTAAATGAACTTAAACACCAGGATTAACAAGATGATCAGCAGAATACCGGTCGGGATCCCCATTGCCATGTACTGGAACTGGTTGACATCATTTCCGGTTGCTGCGGTGTAATAACCGATTGCCATGGTCGGCCATACATGTCCGATTGCGGTCATACCGGAGGAAAGGCTGATGCAGAATGCCGTTCCCATCATGATCATATTTCCGGTTTTGCCGCCCTTCTTCACACCGAGTACCTGGAAGATATCCTCAAGGAATGGCATAAATGCAACGAACAGAACAGACGGGGATACGAATAATCCCATGAACGTAACTGCCGCAAACAGGAAGCATACAAAATACCACGGTCCCTTTCTTGCAATCTTATTGGTAATAAAAGATACAGTACACCGTCTCACAAAATTTGTTTTGGAAAGCGGATATACCAGCATAAATGTGAAGATCAGGAATGCTACGGTCGTATTGCCGAATGCGCCTGAAAATGTTTTGGAAAAGCCAAATGTCGGGATGAAACCAAGTGCCAGTAAGGTGATCATACTCGGCCAGTCGATGGAAATGGTGATCCACATAAGCAGGGAACCGAAAAATACACCCAGCACTCCGAT
>CAKRWX010000444.1 GCA_934418055.1 uncultured Lachnospiraceae bacterium | reverse complement strand
TTGATGATGTTCCAACCTGGAAAAAGACCTTATCTATGGTGATTCTTGTTCTGACACTGCTTGCCATGATCTTTGAGAAAAAGATTGGTATCAAGTTATGTATCTCTGGATGCATCGGAGCGTTGGCATTGATCTTAACGGGAGTTATTTCCGAGAAGGATGCGTTAAAATCCATCGATTTAAAGACCATCTTTCTATTCGGCGGAACCCTGTCTTTAGCGTCAGCCTTATCCAGTACCGGAGCAGGTCTGATGATTGCAGAAACGGTGATGAAAGCCCTGGGTGAAAATCCTTCACCTTATGTACTGACCTTTGTTGTATTTATCCTCTGCTGTATCATGACAAACTTTATGTCCAATACAGCAACCACAGCGTTGATGGCTCCAATCTGTTTATCCATTGCAGAGGGAATGGGAGCCGATCCAAGAGCAGTTCTGATGGCTTGTGTCATCGGTGGCTCCTGCGCTTACGCAACACCAATCGGTATGCCAGCCAACACCATGGTGGTGGGGGCAGGCGGCTACACCTTTATGGACTATGTCAAAGCGGGCCTTCCGCTGATCGTGATCGCGACGATCGTGAGCATGATCATTCTTCCAATCGCATTTCCGTTCTTCCCGTAAAAGACGGCAATAACGGATGCAGATATAACATTATAAAATGTCCGTCCAATGACGGTAGATCTGAGCAAGCAAGCCTGCTCATCTGCACAGTCGCTGTCCGGAACAATTTTAATAATATTTCACATGTAAAATGAAAGGAGTATGCGTCATGAGCACCAAGAAAGAACAGGTAGAGCAGCTTACCACGTATATGGCAAATTTCGTTTCCTATATTGGTAAGGTACTGCCAGACGACATCATTGCCAAGTTAGACGAACTGGCAGAAAAAGAGGACAGCCCATTGTCCAAGGTTATTTACCAGACCATGAAGAAAAATCAGGTTCTGGCAAAAGAGTTAAACAGACCAAGCTGTCAGGATACCGGAGTATTGCAGTTCTGGGTAAAATGCGGAACTAAATTCCCTCTGATCGGTGAGTTAGAGCCACTGTTAAAAGAGGCAGTTGTGAAAGCAACCTTCGAGGCACCTCTTCGTCATAACAGCGTTGAGACCTTCGACGAGTACAACACCGGCAAGAATGTTGGTAAAGGAACACCAACTGTATTCTGGGATATCGTACCGGACAGTGACCAGTGTGAGATCTATGCATATATGGCAGGCGGCGGCTGCACACTTCCAGGAAAAGCCATGGTATTAATGCCAGGCGCTGGTTATGAGGGTGTGACCCAGTTTGTTATGGATGTTATGACTTCCTACGGCTTAAATGCCTGCCCTCCACTGTTAGTAGGCGTTGGTGTGGCAACCTCCGTTGAGACTGCAGCCCTGCTTTCCAAGAAAGCCCTGATGCGTCCGTTAGGAAGCCACAATGAGAATGAGCGCGCTGCTTCGATGGAGAAACTGTTAGAGGATGGAATCAATGCGATTGGCTTAGGACCGCAGGGTATGGGCGGTAAGTATTCTGTTATGGGAGTACATATCGAGAACACTGCGAGACATCCATCTGCTATCGGTGTAGCGGTAAATGTAGGTTGCTGGTCCCATCGCCGTGGACACATCATTTTTGATAAGGATCTGAACTATACGATTACAACACATTCGGGGGTGACTTTATAATGCTGGAAATTAGAGATGGTAAAAAAATTCTGACTACTCCTGTTTCTGAGGAGGATTTAAAAGACATTCATATTGGCGATATCGTATACTTAAACGGAAGTATGACAACCTGCCGCGATGTGGCACACCGCCGTCTGGTGGAAGAAGGAAGAGAGCTTCCTGTAGATGTTCGCGATGCAGCGATTTTCCACGCTGGTCCGATCATCCGCCCATTGGAGAATGACAAATTTGAGATGGTTTCCGTAGGTCCGACTACCAGTATGAGAATGGAAAAATTCGAGAAAGAATTTGTTGAGAAAACTGGTGTCAAAGTGATCATCGGCAAAGGCGGCATGGGTCCGAACACTGAGTACGCATGTAAGAATTACAAGGCGATCCACTGTGTATTCCCAGCAGGAAATGCCGTAGTTGCAGCAACTGAGGTAGAAGAGATCGTTCGCGCAGAGTGGAGAGACTTAGGAATGCCTGAGACCCTGTGGAACTGTCGTGTGAAAGAGTTCGGACCTCTGATCGTATCCATCGATACTGAGGGACGCAACAT
>CAKRWX010000443.1 GCA_934418055.1 uncultured Lachnospiraceae bacterium | reverse complement strand
TGAATATTTACTGTAACTTCTATGTTATCGTGGCTTCGATGTTCTCCATCTCTCAACCACAACTGCATTGTAAAATCTGAATGTAAAATCAAAAAGAGGGGGAATGTAAAATCGGTGTAAAATAGAATTGCTGTAAATTAACGTGCGAATTTGCTTGATAAGTTTGTAAGTATTACATATAATAAAAATAGAAAATGACGGGAGGTGAAATCATGCCGAATATTAAACCTATATCCGATTTAAGAAATTATACCGAGGTTTTAAAAGAAGTTCAGGAAGATCATCCTGTTTTTCTGACCCGCAATGGGCGCGGCGAATTTGCCATTGTAAAAATCGAATAATTCGACAAATTGAAAGCTGCTGTACAACTACTTGCCCATCTGGAGCAGGGGGAAAAATCAGCCCGTGAAAACGGATGGCTTTCTGCTGATCAGGTAGAAGCACTTTTGGGAGTATAACATATGTATCTGTTAGAATATACACCACAGGCACTGCATGACCTGCAGACAATAAAAGCATATATCGAAGAAAATTTCGGTATCTCTGTTGCCAATAATAAAATTAAAAAGCTAACCTTAACAATCCGCCAGCTAGAATGTTTTCCATATTCGGGACAGTCGTTACGCGACTTGCTTGCTGTAGCCTCCGATTATCGTTATCTGGTTGCCGGTCCAAACTATGTGTTCTACCGCATTGAAAAACAAAGCATCAAAATAGTGCGTGTTTTAAATGAGCAGCAGAATTTCATTCAAATTCTTTTTGGAATATCCAATTCTTCGGATTCCGATTCTTACTGAAAAGAATCATAAATTTCCACAAAATATTATAGGCCCGCGAAGCCGCATTTGCTGCGGCCTCATGGGCCTGTAATTGCAAAACTAAGCTAATTGTTTTTTATTGCTAACTGCTTTTGATAAGCAAAATCATTCTGAACAGCACGGAACTTCTCCTCATCATCCAGAAGATCATACACTGTTGCCGCCAGAATCTGGCTGCCCAAAGCAATGGCACGGTGCGCCTGCGGTGTCTTTCCCCAATCCAGATACTCCTGTGAATGGGAGGAACTTCCTTCTGGAACAAAAGCAACCCGAATACATGCGCCAGGGATCTCATGCATAACATTTGCAAAATCTGTAGATCCTGTTTTTTCTCTATCCGGCTTACAATTTGGAGCATGATATAAAACGGCATTCTCCATGAGCAATGCATTTAATTTCTTTGCCGGAATTTTTCCTTCAATACGCTGATGATAACAAATATCACAAGTTGTCTCTGTCATCATGGCCGCACCTCTGACAACTAGTTCAAACCGACGAATCAATTCATCCAGATAAGTGGAATCGTAAGAGCGCAGACCATATTCACCAGCAGCCTCCGCGGGTACAACATTCATTGCGCCTCCGCCATTAGAAATGGCATAATGCATCCGGCTATCCTCTCGAACATGTTCCCGCAAAAACTCAATTCCCTGAAAAGACAATAACATGGCATCCAGGGCACTGCGTCCAGCTTCAGGTTTCAACGCAGCGTGAGCACTCTTTCCATGGAAAGTAACCGTGGCACTAATCTTTGCCATCGATTTAATATCTGTCTGCGTGGCCGGACCCCCATGCATCATAAGCGCAATATCCAAATCTTTCAGATATCCTTCCTTCATCATGATCACTTTACCACCCTTGCCTTCTTCTGCCGGAGTTCCGTAAACAATCAAAGTAAAGTTCTTCTCTTTAAAGAGATGAGCTATGGCTGCCGCTGCTCCAAGAATTGCCGGTCCCTGCAGCTGATGTCCGCACGCATGCCCATTTGGCAATGCATCATATTCACAGAGCAATCCAATTCTTGGTCCGCCATGGCCCTGGCTATATTCCGCACGAAAGGCAGTGTTCAGAGAGCCCAGCCCACGCAAAACTGCAAACCCCCTGGTTTCCAGCCAGTCTTCCAGAAGATGGGAGGCAAATGTTTCCTGAAATGCCATTTCCGGCTTGTCGTAAATGGCATCTGCCATGGCCGTCAGTTCTGGCAAGAGTTCCTCCACAAAATTTTCTATTTTCTGTTTCATAAATTCTCCCTATGCTCCATAACCAATAATCTGTGCAATCGAACACAAAACACTGCCAAGAAGCAGCCAAATCAAAAACAGCTTCCACATAAACTTCATCCAGCGATCATACGGAATATTTGCTGCACCCAAAATACCCATCAAAGCAGAGGAATGTGGCAGAA
>CAKRWX010000442.1 GCA_934418055.1 uncultured Lachnospiraceae bacterium | reverse complement strand
GAGTGGCGGCTGATCAACCACCACTGGTATCTCTTTGGCGCAAATGGATATATCAGAAAAGGCTGGCACCGTTGGAATCCGGACACAAAGCAAGTGGATCCAGATGATGGCTCCGGTGACTGGTATTATCTCCAGGAGACCGGAGATTTAGAGGGAGCCTGCTGGCATGGAACCGAGAAAGGATCTCTGGAGATCTGGTATGTAAAATAGAAATTATAGTAATTTCGATGGATTCTTAATGAAAATATTTGCTGTATTTAAGGGAAATGATCGGTAATATTCTAAAAAAAGTGATATAATCACTATGATGACGAATTATTTTTGCCAAGATAGAATGAAACGTTGGAGGGGGAAAACAAAATGCTGGGAAAAGATGGAAGATTATATGATCCGGATTTTGATTTTGATGGCGATGGAAAACTGAACACATATGAGTATTCGATCATGGATGATATCGTGTTTGGGCATGACGATAGTAATTATGATACGGAAGAGGATGATGATTTCACCTGTGTTGGCCTAGATCGGACAGAACTGGAATATATGGATGAGGATGAGAGAAGAGAGGCCATCGAAGATGCGGGATTAGATCCTGATGACTATGACTTTGATTAGCGAAGATGTATAATATGGCAAAATCAGAAGATTCTTAGGAGGTGATTTATGAAGAGAGTCAAAAACCTGAATCTGTATCAAAAACTACTTCTTACCATTATGCCTGCAATGGCTCTGGTATTTGCGATTCTATATTCTATCACTATTTCAAAAGTCGGATTTTACTACAAGAATACGATATTGAAACCGATTCAGGAAAATGATTGCATGATTTATTCGGGAAAAATCGAAGGCCAGCCTGCATGCTTTACAGTATCTGAGGATAAAAAAGTCGTGTTTCAATATGGTTCAACAACGTATGGGCCATATTCGGTAAAGGAAGATCCGACAGCCGTTCCCCATGACAAGAATCGTGCAGAATATATGACAGGTGTAGAGGTTTACAGAGGGGAAAAACTCCTGTTTCGTGGTGGAGCCTGGAATGTAGATGGATCTTACTGGCTATACAAAGAGGACGGAACCATGGCAGATACCGGGGTATTTTATGTGGGCAGTGATGGAACCGGGAGAGATCAGGATGGAAATAGGATCGATCCTGCAGAGCCATCTGTGGCAACGATATTAGAACTGATAGATGGTCCGGTCCTGACACACAAAGGAGTCTGGTATGCCTGGTGTGGAGCAGTTTGCATTAGTATACTGAATGTGCTATCCATCTTGTTTGCGGATGAATTATTTCGGTGGAATCTCTCATTTCGGATCCGCCATGCTGAGGACGCAGAGCCATCGGATTGGGAACTGGCAGGAAGATACATAGGCTGGACTGTTCTGACGATCATGACATTGGTGATTTTTGTTATAGGGCTGCAGTAGGAAAGTTTTGTGATAACGATAGGGAATGCGTAAAAAATATGGGGCGGCCGTCGGCCGCCCTGTTCTATTACGGTGATTCTATTACAGCGCTTCAATCACTACCATCATCCATCCTCCGCATACCATTCCTTCTTCTTCAGCTACTTCTCCGGTCATATCCACCTTACGGAACTGGTAAGAGCCACTTCGTATCACCGCTCTTGCAGTCTGTATTAGTCCTGCCTCGGCGCAGCCGCCTCCGATGGTTCCGAATACGGTTCCGTCCTCATATACGATCATATTTGCTCCGGCTTTCCGAGGGGTTGAGCCTTTGGTTTCCACGATGGTGACCAGGGCTTTTTTTAGGTCCGTCCGGTTGGCAGGTGGATCTGCCAGGGCGGCGATCACATCCAGATCCGCATCAGATGGGGCTATGTGGTCTGGGCGCAGGGTACGTTTCGTCAGGATTAGTTCTGCCAGGATGGAGATGGCGATTTCCTCTGGTGTCACAGCCTTAATTGCCAGTCCGATCGGCGTGTGGATGGATTCCAGCCATTCGTGGGAGAGATGTTCTGTTTCTTCCAGATGTGCCTTTAACTCCTTCACCCGGCGGCGGGAGCCGATCATGCCAAGGTAAGTGGGAACAGGACAGCGGGAGAGTGCAATCAGGCAGTCAGCGTCATGACGGTGTCCGCGGGTCAGAACAGCGATATAGTCCTGGGTATCCGGTTGAAATGTCTGGATCGCTGCAGGAAAATCCATACAGTAGACTTCCTCTGCCCACGGGAACCGCAGCTGGTTGGCAAAGGAAGGGCGATCATCCGCCACATAC
>CAKRWX010000441.1 GCA_934418055.1 uncultured Lachnospiraceae bacterium | reverse complement strand
TTCTAAGCCATAAGAAGCAGCTTTATCCAACCGCCGCCGGACGCATCTATCTGGAGGCTGCAGCCCGCATCATTGCAGTAAAGGAACAGACCTATCAGACTATCTCTGAACTGTCCGAGGGATATCAAAAAACCATCACTGTCGGTGTCACACCGCTGCGAGGCTCCATTGCCATCGCCAAGATTTTCAACCAGTTTCATCGGCGCTATCCCAATATAAAAATTGAGCTGAAGGAACACTATATGGCCGGATTGCGCAAGGCGATTCAGGAGCATCGGGTTGATCTTGCACTGGGAACCTGTAATGACCCAGAAGAGACCGGCATTTGCCATACAACCTTTCACGAAGAAGAGCTCGTCTTATTTGTTCCTTCCTTCCATCCATTAGCTTACCAGGCAAGTCATGATCTTGAGCACCTTACCGCCATTGATATCAAAAAATTCCAGGATACTCCTTTTATTCTCGGTACGCACTGCTCTACAATCCGTCATACAGCAGACATGATTTTCCGGCAAAACCAGATGAATCCCACTATCGTATATGAATCAGACAATAACCTGATTCTCAAAAATATGGCTGCTCAGGGAGTCGGAATTGCCATCCTGTCCCGCAATCATATAGAGCCCTCAAAAAATCTGGTATACTTCAGCATGAAACCGAAATATTCCGTTCATCTGACAGTCATGTCTGCTCCAGATCACATTCTGACGGAAGAAGAGCTCTATCTGATCCTGCTGAACTATCAGATGGAAAGTGAAAACAAGGGTTATCATTTCAATCCTAATCAGCGTGCCAAAGAGCTGATGGAAGAATTCCAGCTCTGTCATAACGAAAGGCAGGTTCTCACATGGACACAAAAATCATAGAATATGTTATTGCGATTGCAGAGGAAAAAACCCTGAACAAGGCTGCAGAGCGCCTCTATCTTACACAGCCTGCTTTAAGTCAGCGTCTCAAAAAGCTTGAGGAGGAACTTGGTACCCCTCTCTTTATCCGTACCAAAGATGGTCTTGCCATCACCGATGCCGGACGAATCTATATTAACGGCGGACACTCTATCCTTCAGATTAAGAGGAAAGCCTTAGCACAGATTGCATCCATGAACCGCAGCAGTAAGCAAGCCATCCGTTTTGCATGCGCCACTGCCTCGGCCCTGGAATGCATTCCGGAATTCCGGAGACTCTGTCCCGATACAGAAGTCTATTCAAAACGCTGTAATTCTCCGGTTGCCAAGGAAGATCTCATTATGGGTCGTGCTGATCTCGGGATCCTGCTTACTTCTTCCCTGCAGCACTCCGTCCTGGAATACCTTCCTCTCTGGACCGGTGAGCTGCTTCTGGCCATTCCCAACGGACACCCTGAGCTGAAACCAGAAGATATCCATGAAAACAACTTCAGCAGCCTTAAAAATGATTTTTTTGTTCTGACCCATGCACCTTCCTTCGCGCGTGACACTGAAGAACAGGCATTGCGTACCATGCAGCTACAGCCAAATGTCATCTGTGAAGTTGAAGACAACATTTCACGGCGTTATATGCTAAACAAAGGTCTTGGAAACGCATTTGTTCCAAGCAACTCGCATCATTCGGAGGATACTTTCCATACCTATTCGTTGAATCCACCCTTAAGCTTCTATATTGTTGCCGCTTACCCCAAAACCACTGCACTGTCAGAAGCAATGAAACAAATGATACGGCTTTTGCTGACGCATTTTGATCAGGCGATTTTATAACATCTCCCACAGACAGATTTTTACTTACTATCAAAAAAAGCGGGCCGCGTTTCCTTTCGGAAACACGGCCCGCTTTTTTCGTATTTATAGCTTTACACGAACATTTTCAATCTCAGTAATTACTGCTCAAGGCTGTCAGCAATGCCTTTGATGGTGTTGTAGATGTCCTCATCGTTCTTAGCAGAATCCTCTGCGCTTAAGTAGTACGGCATCATATCTACGTTAGCAACACCCTCAGCTGCAGATGGATCAGCAAGAACTTTCTGAACAAGATCCTCATAGTAAGCGATCACATCATCAGAGGTATCTGCCGGGAAGTAGAAGGAGAAGTCGCAGTCCGGATATACCAGATCTACACCCTGCTCTTTCAGAGTCGGGATATCTTTGATGAGGTCATATCTTTCCTCGGTCGGAGCGCCGATGCAGTTGAACTGTCCGGACTCAAGGTAATCTTTACAGTTGATGTATGCACCCGGCATTAAGTCTACCTGACCAGACAGCATAGCTGCGATCTT
>CAKRWX010000440.1 GCA_934418055.1 uncultured Lachnospiraceae bacterium | reverse complement strand
GAATCAAGACCCTTGGCATCCGCATGGAGCGCTCCCAGGAAAATGCAAAACAGATCGCCAACTGGTTAAAGGAACAGAAGGCTGTGACGAAAGTGATCTATCCGGGACTGGAAGAGCATCCGGGTTATGAGATCATGAAAAAACAGGCCAGAGGCTTCGGTGCGATGCTGACCTTCCAGCTGGAGAGCAGGGAATTTGCCCTTTCCATTCTGGAAAAAGTGCGGATGATCAAATTCGCTGAGAGCCTTGGCGGCGTAGAGACCCTGGTCACTTACCCGACGACCCAGACTCACGCAGACGTTCCGAAGGAGATCCGGGAGAAAAATGGCATCACTGAGGCAACCTTGAGAATGTCTGTGGGCATCGAGGATGCAAAAGACCTGATCGATGAGTTAGAAAAAGTATTCAGAGAAACGGAGCAGGAATTATATGGCGGAAAGAAATCTTGATTTTGACCGGATCGTAGACAGAAGAAATACCAAATCTTTAAAATATGATTTTGCTGAGAAACGGGGAATGCCGAAAGACCTGCTTCCTCTGTGGGTGGCAGACATGGACTTTAAGACCTCCAGTTACGTCCAGGATGCTTTGGCAAAACAGGTAGAACATGGCATTTTTGGTTACAGCGACACGCTGACTCCTTATTTTGAGATCGTCAGAAATTGGATGAAACGTCACCATGACTGGGACGTGGAAGAGGACTGGCTGGTGAAGACTCCGGGTATCGTATTTGCCCTTGCCATGGCAGTGCGTGCATTTACAGAACCGGGCGACGCGGTGCTGATCCAGCAGCCGGTGTATTATCCATTCTCTGAGGTGATCTCAGACAATGGCAGAAAGATCGTCAGCAGTGATCTGTACGCAGGAGAGGATAACCGCTACCACATTGATTTTGCGGATTTTGAGCAGAAGATCCGTGATGAGCGGGTGAAATTATTCTTCTTATGCAACCCGCACAACCCGGTAGCCAGAGTATGGACTAGAGAAGAATTGACCAGAATGGGTGAGATCTGCCAGAAATATCAGGTGAAGGTTGTCAGCGATGAGATCCATGCGGATTTCGTATTTAAAGGGAAACATCAGGTATTTGCAGCGATTTCCAGGGAATTTGCGGATTTTACCATCACCTGCACATCCCCAAGCAAGACCTTTAACCTGGCGGGACTTCAGATCTCCAACATTTTCATTTCCAATCCACAGATCCGCGAGACCTTCAAACAGGAGATCAACCGGGCCGGGTACAGTCAGTTGAATGTGGCAGGTCTGGTTGGCTGTGAGGCTGCATATTCTGACGGAGAAGAATGGTATGAGGCTATGAAGGCTTATGTGGCCGCTAATATTGAATATACAAAAGAGTATGTGGAGCAGTATCTTCCTGGTGTTTCCATGATTGAGCATGAGGGAACCTATCTGGTGTGGCTGGATTTCCGTGAAACCGGGCTTGGTGTGGAAGAGCTGGAGGATCTGATCATCCATAAAGCAAAGCTGTGGTTAGACAGCGGCAAGATTTTCGGAGAGAAAGGCAAAGGCTTCCAGCGGATCAATGTAGCCTGTCCAAGAGCGATATTGACCGAAGCGCTTGAACGGATACGCAAGTCGCTGGAAGACAGAGCATAGAGCATGAAAAAATCAAAATAGCACACAGGCTTTAACGCCGGAAATAAAAGGAGGGCACTGCCATGAGTAAGATCAAAGAGAGCGCACTGGAGCTGATCGGAGGAACCCCGATCATGAAACTGAATGGATATGCAAAGAAAGCCGGAGTCACGGACGCAGTGATCCTGGCAAAGCTGGAATATCTGAATCCAGCAGGTTCTGTAAAGGACCGTGTTGCATTATCCATGATCGAGGACGCAGAAGAAAAAGGCATCTTAAAACCGGGAGCTACGATCATCGAGCCAACCAGCGGAAATACCGGAATCGGACTTGCAGCCGTAGCTGCAGCCAAGGGATACCGTGCGATCTTTACGCTGCCGGATACCATGAGCGTGGAGCGCAGAAACCTGTTAAAAGCATACGGTGCAGAGCTGGTTCTGACTGAGGGAGCCAAAGGCATGAAGGGCGCCATCGCCAAAGCGGAAGAACTGAAAAATGAGATTCCAGGCGCTGTCGTATTAGGCCAGTTCATCAACCCGGCCAACCCGGCTGCCCACCGCAGCACCACAGGTCCGGAGATCTGGGATCAGACCGATGGAAAAGTAGACATCTTTGTTGCAGGCGTCGGCACTGGCGGAACCATCACAGGCGTTGGC
>CAKRWX010000439.1 GCA_934418055.1 uncultured Lachnospiraceae bacterium | reverse complement strand
GCCATAGCTCTCCTCTAAACCGAACATATAGTGGCCTTTGCCGGTCTGCTCTTCTTTTAAGATCTGTTTGCCGATCCACTTAAATCCAGTCAGGCACTCCACTAATTTACAATGATAGTAATCTGCCACTGCATCTACTAAGTTGGTGGTAACGATAGATTTTACCACTTCGCCGTCCTCTGGGATCGCATTCTTTGCTGCTTTCTGGCTGAGAACGTACTCACATAACAGAGAACCGGACATATTACCAGTCAACGGAATGTACTCGCCGGACTTGCTGTCTTTTACATAAACACCAAGACGGTCTGCATCCGGATCAGTTGCCAGAACTAAGTCTGCATCTAATTTCTTCGCCATACCAAGACCCAGTGCAAATGCTTCTGCTGCCTCTGGGTTCGGATAGCTGACAGTTGGGAAATCACCGTTTGGCAGTTCCTGCTCTGGAACTACATAAACATGGGTAAATCCGATCTCTTTTAAAACTCTTCTTACCGGGATATTGCCAGTGCCGTGAAGAGGAGTGTAAACGATCTTGATGTCATCCTGCATCTTGTCGATGGCGTCCTGATTTACCACCTGGGCTTTTACATGAGCAATGTATTTGTCATCGATCTCAGCGCCGATTACCTTATATAAACCTGCTGCTTTCGCATCGGAAGCGGACATGGTCTTCACCGTAGACAGATCTTCGATGGCCAGAACTTCCTCAGTCACGCCTTTATCATGAGGAGGTGTAAACTGTGCGCCGTCCTCCCAGTATACTTTATATCCGTTGTACTCCGGCGGGTTGTGGCTTGCGGTCACGTTGATTCCGGCGATACAGCCAAGCTCACGGACTGCGAAGGATAACTCCGGTGTCGGACGGAGAGACTCAAACTTGTAAGCCACGATTCCATTAGCCGCTAATGTTCTTGCCGCTTCATCTGCAAATTCCGGTGACATATGGCGGGAATCGTAAGCGATGGCAACACCCTTGGAAGCGCCTCCCTGCTTGATGATATAGTTTGCCAGTCCCTGAGTCGCTCTGCGGACTACATAGATGTTCATGCGGTTGATACCTGCGCCGATCACACCTCTTAAACCGGCAGTACCAAACTCCAGATCCATGTAGAAACGCTCTTTGATCTCATTCTCATTATCTGCGATCGCACGCAGTTCTTCTTTCGTCTCCTCATCAAAATATGGGTTGCTCAGCCACTCCTCGTAGATTTTTTTGTAATCCTTCATGGTGGTACTTCCTCCTCCTTTTTCTAACATAACTGCTCTGTTCTTCACAGTTTTCCTCCGATCAGCAAAGCCAATACGCAGGCCTGTCAAACAGTTATGTTTTTGCAGCGGTCCAGTCCCTTTTCCAGTTATCTGAACCGTTGTCTCCTATCGTTTATTATACTTCACCCGTCCCATCCCTGCAATCATTCATTGCAATAATTCCAGGAAATTTTTCTGATTTTCAGCCTGCTCCATTAAAATCCTTATTTTTTCCATATTTCGCGCCGGAAACCAGGCTTTTTTCGAATTATAGTAAAAATTCAGCTGTTTCCAGTATTTTTCCGGATACAAAAACAGATAATAGAGGCTCTCGATCTTCTCCATTGAGAGCGGCATGATCCGGTCATAGGCTGCGAACATTTCCTGGCCCAGCCTGATATCCCAGTTATGCTTTTCCATGGTTTTCCGCACAAAATGGTACAGATCCTCCATCTGGTCACCCAGATGCATTTTATGGAATTCAATCACTGCAGTATAGCCCTCCCCCATCAAAATATGGTGATGGTCCATATTGCCATGGCACAGCCGGTCCTCATGCTCTTTTTCCTTCAAGGCGGCCATTCCTGCTTCCGCCTCCTGTGCACATTCAAAAAATGCAGGAAAGGTCTCCATGACACACCGTTCAAAATCGGTTTTCTTTTTCTTCTGTTTGATATAATTCCGGGTCCGGGTCATTTCACGGTTATGGCGCTTCATTTCCTGTTCCAGGGATTCCCCATGAATGGAGCCTAAGCTCCACTCCTCTGATCTTGGAATCTTTGCCAGACATTTGTGAAGTCTTGCGATCTGCCGAACAGCCAAAAGCACCTCCTTGTGGTCTTTCAGGCTGCACTCCCGGTCTGTGAACCATTCCTTCAGCACATATCTGGTTCCATCCTCCCCCAGGGCGATCAGACTGTCCTCCTTGGTCTTTATGTACTGATCCACCGGGATCTGACCATCCTCTTCCACACAGCTCAGAACCAGATCCTCAAACTCCAGCCTCC
>CAKRWX010000438.1 GCA_934418055.1 uncultured Lachnospiraceae bacterium | reverse complement strand
CATGGTATGTGTTCTGACTGGTCTTTTTGCAGGAGCTATGATCTTGAGCGACTATGCGAAGGGTGAGACTGGTGCAGCAGGTACTTTCAAAGGAAAAATCGGTAAGTTCACTCTTCCATTGGTTGATCTGACCAGAAACATTGGCAACATTATCCGTTCTTTCCTGGTAGGACTTGGTATTGGATTCCTTCCTGGTATGGGTGCAGCACTTTCCAACGTAGTTGCTTATACCATGGCAAAGAATTCTTCTAAGCATCCGGAGGAATTTGGCGATGGCTGCGTAGATGGTGTTATCGCTCCTGAGGTAGCAAACAATGCATCTGTCGGCGGCGCTATCATCCCAATGATCGCACTTGGTATTCCTGGAGACGGAACCACAGCACTTCTGTTAGGTGGTCTGACCATCCATGGTATTGAAGCAGGTCCTCTGATGCAGAGAAATTATCCGGTATTCGTTTTCATGATCTTCCTGGCAGCAGTATTTGCTGCAGTGATTGCGCTGGTTGTTGAGATCTTTGGGATCAAAGCATTCCCGCTCCTTCTGAAAGCACCGTATCATTATCTGTATCCGGCAATCCTGATCCTGGCATTTACTGGTGTTTACACTAATGCAAACAATATTTTTGCAGTTTATATGGCGCTGATGTTTACCGGTATTGGTATCTGGATGGCATATGCAGGAATCCCGTCTACTCCGTTTATTCTTGCGTACGTACTTGGATCTACCTTGGAGACAAACTTCCGTAAGGCAGTCAGCTTCTCCAGAGGTGATATGCTGATGTTCTTCAAGAGACCGGCATCCTGCATTTTACTTTTAATTGCAATCTTTTCCGTTCTCTGGCCGTACATTGCACCGAAGCTTAAGAAAAAAGCAAAGTAATCGCTTATAATGACTTTTACCTGGCTCAGAATAGAGAATGAATCAGATTTTGTCTGAGAAACTCGTTCTGAGCCATACTTAAATAACAGCCAGTAAGACTGTGTTGACCAGGAGGAACTGAGAAGATGATATATTCGATCAACGGTGAAGTAGATCAGCATATTTGTATGAAAATCAATGAGGACTTTGCTTTCCCGGAAAAAATTAAGCTTACCAGGGCTGTTTTATATACCTTTCAGCCGAAAACGCGCAAACAGGTGTGGAAAGATGGAACTGGTAAGGTGCAGAAGACATGGACATTTACTCCATGGCTGAGAGTGTATGATGAAGATGGAGATTGCGGCGAGGGACCGGTGACGCCAGCTGTATGGCAGACCATTCTTCCGCTTATGCTGAAAGATACGGAGCCAAGAACCAACCTGGAGTGGAGAAAAATCTTTTACTGGATGGAACGTGCAAATTATTCTTTTAGCGTTTCGATGTTTCAGATGGAAGTGATTCTGTTTGACCTGATTTCCAGAAAACGTGGTATTCCGATGTATCAGTTGCTTGGAGCAGAAAAGAATTATGCCGATATTTATAAAGGCGGTGGCTCTGTATTAAGAACCGATGAGGAACTGGTAGAGGAGATCCTGGCAATTAAGGAAGAGGGATTTGATACAACCAAGATAAAAATTTCTCTTGGGGATATGAAAGATGATCTTCGCCGAATTGAAAAAGTTCGTCTGGCAGTAGGACCGGATATGAAACTGGCAGTTGATTCCAATCAGGCATATGATGCAGAAACAGCCATGAAGTTTATCCGGGAGGCATATCAGTATGATATTGCCTGGTATGAAGAGCCAATCGTTCATACAGAGAGCGAAGAAATCGCAAAATTTATCCATATGATGAAGGCGGAAGATCGGTATGTTCCGGTTGATTATGGTGAATCTGCACGTTATGCCCTGGAATATAAAGCATATATGGATGCAGGAGCAGAGTATATTACCATTATGCCATCTATTTACACAATGGGTGAATTCTTAAAGATTGCAGATATGGTTCGCAGCAGAGGCTGCCATGTGTGTTCTGGTCAGAATGATCACCCGGGGGCACTGATGGGTGTCCTGTTAAAAGATGGGGAAAAAGTGGAGTTCCACAAGCCGAATACAGAGTATATAGAGCAGTATTACAGCTTAAAGCCAACCCGCAAAGGAACTCGATTATATCTTCCAGATGAACCAGGACTTCCGGTTCAGATGAATTTTGAGAAACTGGAAAAAGATGGATGTGTATCAAATATCCAATATTTTTACAGATGAAAAAGTGATGTACGGAATGAAGTTATCATAGAAAAACAGAATTAAAAAAGGAGCATCATTATGTCATTTCATTGTAG
>CAKRWX010000437.1 GCA_934418055.1 uncultured Lachnospiraceae bacterium | reverse complement strand
CGAATTGGTTCGGGTGGAACTGGGGTCAGGAAAATTGTACGCAGGCGGTGAGGTGGACTTAAAGGGCAAAGAAAGCTCCTTTGAGGCTCACATTGGATACCATGCAAAAGCAGACCAGAAATTAGATATGAACTATACTGTACGCCATCACGGCAAGAAGACCACCAGTCTGATGGAGGCTTCTGGTATTCTGGAAGAGCATTCCAGCAAGTTATTCCGCGGCACCATTGATTTCCTACGTGGCTGCTCCGGAGCAAAGGGCGATGAGCGGGAGGATATCCTGATGTTGGGAGACGATCTGGTAAACCAGACCATTCCGCTGATCCTGTGCCAGGAAGAGGATGTGGAAGGCAACCACGGTGCCAGCATGGGCAAGCTGGACGATTCCGTTCTGTACTATTTAAGCTCCAGGGGAATCCCGGAGGAGAAAGCAGAGCAGATCATGGCAAGAGCTAAGATCGATGCCGTCTGCGACCGGATCCCTCAGGAAGCAATACGGAAGCTGGTAGAAGAGTATCTGGGAACGGAGGAAGATACGGATGAGACAGTTTAAAGAAGATTTCCCACTGTTACGGCAGTCCGACCTGGTGTATTTAGACAGCGCGGCAACAGCTCAGAGACCAGACGCGGTGCTGGAGGCAGAACGGGAATTTTATGAGAAATACAATGCCAACCCATTGAGAGGCTTATATGAGCTGGGCATGGAGGCCACAGACCGCTATGAGGCGGCCAGAGACTGCGTCCGGGATTTCCTCCACGCAGAGGACTCTGCAGAGATCATTTTCACCAGAAATACCACTGAAAGCATCAATTTGGTGGCATACAGCTATGGCCTCACCCACTTAAAGGCCGGAGATGAGATCTTAGTGACCATTGACTCCCACCACAGCAACCTGCTTCCGTGGCAGATGGTGGCGAGACAGACCGGTGCAACCTTAAGATATTTAGACTGTGAGCAGGACGGCGCTTACGAGGTAAAGGATATGATGGCGGCAGTGACGCCACAGACCAAGCTGGCGGCAGTGACCCATGTATCTAATGTTACCGGCCGTTTAGACCCGATCGAGGCCATTATCCGCCTGGTTCATGAGCAGGGCGGTGTGGTACTGGTAGACGCGGCCCAGAGCGCACCCCATATGCCCATCGACGTGCAGGAGTTAGACGCAGATTTCCTGGCATTTTCCGGCCATAAGCTGATGGCACCTATGGGAATTGGCGTTCTTTATGGAAAGAAAGCATTATTAGAGGATATGCCGCCATTCCTGACTGGCGGCGAGATGATCGATTCTGTCAGCCGATTTGACGCAGTTTATGCCCCGCTTCCTCATAAATTTGAGGCAGGAACCGTAAACGGCGGTGGAGCAGTGGCTTTACAGGCTGCTATTGAATACATGAAAGGTATCGGCTGGCGGGAGATCAACAGGCAGGAAGAGCTGCTGACAGAGATGGCTATGGGAGAGATGAAGCGGATCCCAGGCGTTCATCTGATCGGAAGCACCGACCCGAAGAAGCATCACGGCATCATCAGCTTTACCATTGATGATGTCCATCCACACGATATCGCTTCCATTCTGGATGCGGATAAGATTGCGGTGAGAGCCGGACATCATTGCGCTCAGCCATTGCTACAGCATTTAGGCGTGATGTCTACGGCCCGCGCCAGCATTGCGTTCTATAATACAGAAGAGGATATTGACCGGTTTATCAAGAGTGTCAAAGAGATCAGAAGGAGAATGGGATATGGAGAATAAGACATTTTATAACGAGGTTCTTATTGAGCATAACCAGCACCCGATCCACAAGGAGAAGCTTCCAGACGCCAATCTGGTGCTGGAGGGTGTGAATCCAAGCTGCGGTGACGACATTATTTTACAGTTAAAAGTGGAAAATGACGTGATCGTGGATGGAGCCTTTGAGGGAAGCGGATGTGCCATTTCCCAGGCTTCCGCGGACATTATGCTGGATATGATCATTGGACGGGGGAAAGAGGAAGCCCTGCATCTGGCAGAATTATTTTTGAAAATGATCCAGGGAAAGACCACTGCCGATGAGATGGATGAGCTGGAAGAGGCCGGTGTACTGGCAGACATCGCCCATATGCCCGCCAGAGTAAAATGCGCAGTTCTTGGATGGCATACTATGGAAGAGATGCTGGGCAAGAAAGAATAGAGTGTAATAAAACCAGAGGATCGCACTGCGGCGGCGGGGAATTATGTCGCTGAAGCGACCCGCCGCAGGCGTAGAATCCTGCAAGCAGGATT
>CAKRWX010000436.1 GCA_934418055.1 uncultured Lachnospiraceae bacterium | reverse complement strand
ATTATATACTGATCTGATTCCTCCAGCATCTCCGCTGAAAGCTCGAATATCCCTTATCATCCACTTTTGTCATATCAATTTTCCCGCAAATTTTCAATAGGATCTGCACAAGATGTAAAAAAACGACACAAGATGTAAAAAATACCAGAAATACTGCAACAAAAAAGGTGACTATCGTAACCTAGTATCTTACACCAGGTCACAATAATCTCCCTTTTTTATTATCATATTCCAGGGTACAGGCGCTCTGCCCCGGACCCTTCGCCAGTTATTTTAACGCCCTCTTATACTTCATGGCCGCGTCCGGATAATTGGTAATCACCCCTTCACAATCCCATTCCGCCATCTGCTCCAGTCCCCCCAGATCATTGACGGTCCAGGCATTGATTCCAACGCCATGTTCCTTACACTCTCTCACATCTTCTTCTGTCAGCGTCATGAAATCTGGATGATAAAACTCAAATCCAAATCTCTCACAGTAAAATCCTGCGTATTTCAGCCCCTTACTGCCAACCAGCGCCCCGCAAGGAATCTCCGGCGCCAGTTCCTTCATCATTTTTATTTCCCCCATTCGTAAAAAGGCTAATTATAACCCCATAATTGCTCTCACCGCAAAGAAAATCACCACGATCACACCCAGCACGATCCGGTAAATACCAAACAGCTTAAAGTCATTTTTCCGGATGTAACTCATCAGGAATTTAATGGAAAATACGGAAACGATAAACGCTACTACCATACCAAAGATCAGAATAAAAATCTCCGCTCCAGTAAAATGGAACCCGAATTTCACAATCTTTAACAAACTTGCACCGAACATCACTGGAATTCCCAGGAAGAAGGAAAATTCCGCAGCCGCCGGTCTGGAACATCCAATGATCATGGCTCCTAAGATGGTGGAACCGGATCTGGAAGTACCTGGCACCAGGGACAATACCTGGAATAAACCAATAATCAATGCCGTCTTATAAGTGATATCTCCCACCCGCTCAATGGCCGGACGCTTACCGTAGTTGATATTTTCCACCACGATAAATAAGATACCATAAATGATCAGCGCAGCTGCAACCACGTAGGCGTTCATCAGATGAGCCTCCATCCAGTCGTCAAACAGCAGTCCCATGACAGCCGCCGGAACACAGGCCACAATTACTTTCAGCCACAGGATCACCGTATGTTTTTTCAGTGCCACATCGCCCCACAGCGGGATCACTGCTCCTTTTACGGATCTTCCTCTGGTCTTAATAAATGGATTCAATTTGTGGAAATACAGAAGAACCACCGCCAGAATCGCCCCCAGCTGGATCACTACCATAAACACGTCTTTAAATTCCTGTGTCACATTTAAGTGGATGATCTCATCCACCAGGATCATATGTCCTGTACTGCTGATAGGAAGCCACTCGGTAAATCCCTCAACAATTCCCAGGACTAAGACCTTTAAAATCTCAATAATACTCATGCTTTTCTCCTTCTGGTCTGCAAAATACTAGTTGTGAATATTTTCAATCTGCCAGTCAATCGGCGCTGCCCCATGACTCTCTAAAAACGCATTGGCCTGGCTGAAATGGCGGCATCCAAAGAATCCGCGGTAGGCGGACAGTGGACTTGGATGAGGCGCTTTCAGGATCAGATGCTTTGGATTGGTCAGCATCGGAATCTTACTCTGGGCCGGTCTTCCCCACAGCAGATAGACGATTGGCCGGTCTTCCTTATTGACCGCCTCCAGGATCGCATCCGTAAACTGTTCCCAGCCATGTCCCTGATGGGAATTTGCCTGGTGGGCACGCACCGTCAGCACCGTGTTCAGCATCAGCACGCCCTGTTTTGCCCATTTCTCCAGATAGCCGTTATCCGGTATGTAGCAGCCTAAATCATCCTGCAATTCCTTGTAAATGTTCTGCAAAGACGGCGGAATCTCCCTCTGGTCCGGCAGAACCGAGAATGAAAGGCCATGGGCCTGGTGCTCATTGTGATATGGGTCCTGACCTAAAATCACCACTTTTACCTCTTTTAAAGGTGTCAAATGCAGGGCATTGAAAATGTCATCTGCCGGTGGATAGATCACCCTGGTACTGTATTCTTCTTTCACAAACTCATATAACTGCTTATAATATGGCTTCCGGAATTCTCCGCCTACTGCCTGAAGCCAGTCATTCTGGATTGCTCCCATATGCTCTATATTCCTGCTACTCAAAATGTGTGTAAATATACTCACATCGAGATAATGTAAACTCTCACAAGTTTTACTTACTGTTTCATCGTGTA
>CAKRWX010000435.1 GCA_934418055.1 uncultured Lachnospiraceae bacterium | reverse complement strand
GAACTGCACCGTCACAATGACTGCCGATGATCGCTGCATCGATCAGATTGCTCATAGGCGGAGAATCAATGAGAATATAATCATAATATTCTCTCGCCCATTTCAATAAATTGGCAAATTCCTGCTCTTCCAGGAGCTCTGCAGGATTGGGGGAATACGGGCCGGACATGATCACATCCAGGTTTTCGATGTTGGTCTTATAAATAACCTCCTGCAGCTCCTTCTGCCCGCTTAAGTACTGGGACAACCCCAGCTTGCCGCCCCGGACACTCCTTCTTTTTGCAAACATGGATTTGCGGATATCCGCATCAATGTACAGGACCCTCTTCCCGATACCGGCAAATGCATTGCCCACGGCAAAGCTGGTCTCGCTTTTTCCTTCGCCGGGAAGCGTACTGGTAAACAGGATGGTCTGGATGCTTTTTCCACAGAAGGTAATGTTCGTCCGCAGGGAATTGATGGCCTCTGTATAAAAATAGTCATTATCATGCCCGTAATCCAGCCGGATCATGTTCGCAGCCGCGTCCGGATTGCTGCGTGAAACCATATCCGGGTTACTGCGTGTCGTTTTTTCCGTTTTTACTGCTGTTTCCTGCTCCATTGGAATCCGCCTCCTTTCTTACCGGTTTACTCTCTGCACCGGTACCATTCTTTTTCTCTCCGGCTGGCTTTTCTCCGGCGCTTTTTGCTCCGGCTGCTTTCTCTCCCGCTGGCCTCTCTCCGGCGTTTTTCTCTCCGCCAGCCCTCTCTCCGGCTGTTTTCTCTCCCGCTGTCCTTTTCCGGCTGGTCTTCCGGTCTCCTCTGGAAGCTGTACCGGAAGCGCCGCTTTTCTCAGGAATGAGACCCAGCACCGGAACTCCAAGGTAGCGTTCGATATCGTCCTCACCCTGAATGGTGTCATCCATCACCATCCGCACCGTAATGACCGCGCACACCAGAAACAGACAGCCTGCCGCCGCCAGCATCGCATTCTTTGTCACATGGGGGGATACCGGCTTTTCTGCCACAATGGCTTCCTCAATAAACTTTGGCGGTGTCATTTCCATAATGTCAGCAATGTAATCGCTGGCCGCCTTCGCCAGGCTGTTGGTCAGCTGGCAGGTGCGGACCGGGTCTGTATCGGTGATGGAGATCTCCAGGATACGCGTCCCGGTCGGATTGTCGATGCTGACCATCTTTTTTAATTTCTGATAACGCCAGTCCAGCTCCATGCCATCGATGACCTTCTGTAAAATCGGGCGGCTGGTAACCACCACCTTGTAGTCATTGGTCAGCTGACTTCCGATCTGCAGGTCTGCCAGGGACGTTAACGTGGTGTCCTTGGACAGCACATAGAGTGTGGCTGTCGAGGTATACTTGGGAATCAGTAAAAACTTGCTTCCCAGAAAGCCCGCACCGCCTCCGATCACCAGCGACAGCAGAAGAATCCACCATTTCCGGCGGAATTCATAGAGCAGCTCCACCAGATCGATCCGGATCTCATCCTGATTTGCTGCAGTCCCCTTTTGTTCCATGATTTTTTCCTCATTTCTCCCTTTTTTTCTGTGTGCCCTGCGCTCTTCCTGCAGTGTTTATCGGCAGGAACCGCTTCCGCAGGGGTCACCATCTATCTGAAAATTGCCTGATCTCTTAACAGGCTTATCGGATTTTCGTGCATAATCTTCCATGCTGATCCCGGATCACGGCTGACCAGCCACGATGCCGCCGGTTCTACCTCCGGGGCACGGTCAAAGGTGTCGTGCATGTCAGTCCCGAAGAAATGAATCATGCCATTCAGTACCTGACGCTTACACCAGGTAACTTCCGTATCCAGAAAGCCACCGGACAAACTCTTATAATTCATCTGCAGGCATGCGCCTGCTTCCACTAACGCTTTGGTCTTTCCCTTTTCCCGTATACACAGATAGCGCTCCACATGGGCGATCAGTGGAATATAATTTCTTCTCGCCAGTCTGTTCACTGCCCTTAGTACCGTTGCATAAGACACATTGGGAGAAAATTCGATCAATACATAACGGGAATCTGCCATAGGGATCGCCCACCCATCATCCAGATATTCCGGAAGCTCCTCAAAATAGAAGATCTCCTGTCCCAGAAAAACAGGAACCTTGTATCCCATCTCCTCAGCTTTGGCCCGCAGCTCCTGGCATAAGGAGCGGAGATGATCCGTTTCTCCGTGATAACAGGATTTGTCCGGAAAAAAGCGAAAATGGGGGGTCGCTATGATATAGCGGATTCCCTGCTCATAGGCCATCCGGATCATTTCCAGGGATTCTCC
>CAKRWX010000434.1 GCA_934418055.1 uncultured Lachnospiraceae bacterium | reverse complement strand
GATCAAAGCTTATGCCCAGGCGGCAGATGGCGGTGCCGGACTTATCTTTATGGATAACGCAGTCCCGGTTCCAATGGTATCCTGAGGCTTACGGGCAGACAAGGACGAATTCATCGCAGGTCTTACCCTTCTTGCTGAAACAGTAAAAGAACATGGGGCCGTTCCCGGCATTCAGCTGGCTCATCCGGGCCGAGATGCTGCTTTTGTCGGCAGCGCAGATGTCATTGGTGCATCTGAAATCACTTTTGAGCCATGGTATGAAATGGGCTATAAGATGCCAAGAACCCTGACAATAGAAGAAATTCATGATCTGGTTGAACGTTTCGGTGACGCCGCAGTACGATGTAAAAAAGCTGGTTTTGAAATTATCGAAATCCACGGTGCTGCCGGATGTATTCCGACCAATTTCCTGTCTCCCCACGATAATAAACGTACTGATATGTATGGTGGCTCTCTGCACAACCGCATGCGTCTGCTCCTGGAAATCGTCAGAAACATCAAAAAGAAATGCGGTCCGAATTTCCCGGTAGGTGTCAAATTAAGTACCGAAGACTGGGAGCCAGAAGGAATCCGTATTGAAGAAACCATTGAGGTAGCAAAGGCATTGGAAAAAGAAGGAGTATCTCATCTGAATATCATGGGGGGAACCCATGCAACAGCTTCCAGAGAATTCCTGCTGCCAAATGCATTTAACGCCAAACACACAAAAATGCTGAAAGATGCAGTAAACATTCCTGTTTTCATCGGTCATAATATTTTCTCTCCAGAAGATGCTGAAAAGATGCTCGCTGAAGGAAATGCCGATTTCGTCGCTTTAGGCCGTTCACAGCTGGCAGATCCGGCATGGGCAAAAAAAGCAAAAGAAGGCAGAGCCAGCGATATTAAACCTTGTATCAACTGTCTGATCGGATGTATCGACAGGGGAATGTTGAGCCACACACCGATCCATTGTACCGTAAATCCATCCTTATACCGTTTTGAATGCAAACCTGTTGAAAAAGCAGAAACCAGGAAACAGGTTGCAGTAGTCGGAGCCGGTCCCACAGGCTGTGAAGCCGCTCTTACTGCTTCAAAACGCGGACATCAGGTTACAATCTATGAAAAGCGATGCATCGGCGGAGCGATGATTGAAGCCAGCAAACCGGAAAACAAAGCCAATATCAAACGGTTGATCCACTATTATGAAGATCATATTATGCATGATCCGAACATTACACTGGTAAAAGAAGAAGTTGAATATGAGACTCTCGTTCATAGAGGTTATGATGCAGTTATCATTGCTGTCGGCGGAAAAACCAGAATATTAAATGTACCTGGAATTGAGAAAAACTCCGTCATTTATGCCAGTGATTATTTAAATGACTCCACAGCAGTAACAGGAAATACTGTAGTTGTGATCGGAGGCGGCATCACCGGTGCGGAAACCGCGCTTGAATTAAATGCCGAAGGCAAAAAAGTTACTATCGTAGAAATGACGGATGCTTTTCTTGCGAATTTCAGTTCCGCTTGTCAGGCATATCTTGCAACGATCAATGAAACAGACATAAAGATCCTGACTGGCAAACGCCTGACCGCTGTCCATGAAAACAATGTCATTCTGACCGATCGATGGGGTAATAAAACAACGGTTCCGGCTGACAGTGTAGTCATCGCCGCCGGTTTTACCCGCCAGAATGAACTGAGCGATAAACTGGAAGAAAATACAGATATGCAGGTATTCAATGTTGGAGACAGCAAACGCGTTCGTCAGATCTATGACGCAATCCATGAAGGATTTATTGCTGCAAGACAGATTTAACACCATTGCACCCACTCTGTCTTCCTTGATCAAATCCAACTATAAACGACCGTCGGATGAATATTCCGGCGGTCGATAGCTTTTTCACGATTTATTCAGGTTTCCTTTTCTTTTTTAGATTTATTATCTTTCTTTTCCGTACAGACAAAGCTGCCAGCTATAACCCCGCCAGGTACAGCCCTAACTCTCTTCCAAGAGTCTGGGCAATTCCAATGCTTTGTCCGGGCAGTGATGTTGTATACTGTACACCAAATCGCCTTCCACTGCAGTTACCTGTAGCATATAAACCGGGAATTGGTTCAAAATCACGGTTTAAGACCTGCTGATGTTCATCGATCTCCAGTCCGCTGACTGTTACCAGTATTTTTAAAGACTGCCCCCCTGGTCTGTGACTGTCTTTTATTGTACCACTGGCAAAAAATGGGGCTTTTTCAACAGGATGCAGCAGCCTTGGATCTTTTCCAAAATCATCATCATGGCC
>CAKRWX010000433.1 GCA_934418055.1 uncultured Lachnospiraceae bacterium | reverse complement strand
ATATAAGATCCCATACATCACGAGCGCCACAAACAGGTCAAAATAGCAGACCGATGAAAAATCCACCTTGTCTGCCTTCTGTTTCTGTACCAGAGCCGTGCTGAAACCGCTCTGGACCACTACATTGGCAATGGTAATAAAAATCGTGATAATTCCCACGACACCGTACTGGGCCGGGGTCAGAAGACGGGCCAGAATAATGGCGATCACAAACTGTACCCCCTGGGCCCCGCCATTTTCCAGAATCTTCCAGAGAAGGCCATTTACCACCTTCCGCTTCATCTCAGTCTCTGCCAAGTTTATCTCCTTTTTCTACCAATTTCCTAACTTTCTCGTTTCTTTTTTCTTACCAATACCTTTCATTTTACATGATTCCCCAAAAAATGTAAATCAGATATGGCATTTTCCCCGTAAATGTGATAGATTAACATCTGGGAAAGTTAACATATTTTAGGAGGTCATTTCATGAATAAGCGTAAAAAATTATGGCTTGCCGGTATGATCACCGGTATCCTGACCCTTCAATCTGCCTTCTGCGCTTTCGCAGAAAATATAGGACCTGCTTTTGATCCGAAATTAAACGGTGGGGTTTCCACAGAGCAGACTGGCAGTTCTTCCGGTCCCGCTCCATCAGCAGCTCCGAACGGTACTCTTGTTGATTCAGGAAATCCAATCTATACAAACCCGTTGACAAACCTGCTCCCGATCCATCGTGAGCCAAAACTCCAGACCACGGTTTTATTATGTGACAGTCACACCTGGTCCAACCCATTTGTCAACAGTGATACCTGCTCCGTTGACGGCAAAGCCTTTTATTCCATTTCCACATTCTTAGAGAATTACATTGGAAATATCCACTATCGTGCATACACCTCTGCACATGGATGGACCAACTGGGCGATGAACGGCCAGCAGACTGATATTCCGGATGATTTTGCTCCAATTGAGGCAGTCCAGTACCGTTTCAGCGGTCCTGTCCGTAATAAATACGATATTTATTACACCACAACCTTAAATGATGGCACACAGACCGGTTGGGCAAGAAACGGCCACACTGCAGGCACCATGAACACTGGAAAAACGCTTTCCGGTTATCGTTTGTCCTTCTTTGAGCGCGCAGGTGAGGCTCCATCTTTAAACATGAACGGAGCAACTGTTTCCGCTCACTTAGACGGCCCGCAGTACATTGACGGCGCTATGCGCTACATCAGTGGCGACGGCTCCAACTTCACTGGATGGGGCTGGGTTGACGGACAGCGTTATTACTTCAATGATTCCTATCCAGTAACTGGATGGCAGTACATTGACGGCTACAAGTATTATTTTGCTGAAGACGGCAAGCTGGTTGAGGACCTGGAGCCAATCATCGGCGCAAACGGCCCATTCCTGATCCGTATTAATAAGCAGATGAACTGCATGACCATTTTCGTGCAGGACGGTGCAAATGGCTATATTATCCCATTGAAATCCTTCCTTACCTCTACTGGAGAGGATACCCCACTGGGAACCTTCCATACACCGGAAAAATATCGCTGGCGTCTGATGATCCACGGCCTGTACACCCAGTACGCAACCCGTCTTGGTTCCGGACTTCCGATTCTGATGCACTCTGTTATTTATGACAGACAGGATCCATTCAGCCTGGAAGCTGGCACTTACAACGCTATGGGTGTTGCCCGTTCCTCCGGATGTATCCGTCTGATCGCTTCCGATTGTAAGTGGATCTATGACCACTGCCCGATCGGAACTACCGTAGAGGTTTACAACAGCTCCATCGTTGGCCCTTACGAGCGTCCAACCATCAAGTACGAGATCTCTGACAAGCAGGATTGGGATCCTACCGATGACACCATTTCCGCTGAGCAGGCAGCTGCAAGAGCAGCTCAGTTAGCAGCTCAGTAGGGTGATTGAAAGCAGTACATATAAAAAAAGAATCCTGCTCGCAGGATTCTCCGCCTGCGGCGGGTCGCTTTAGCGACATTCTTCCACTCCGCCGCAGTGCGATCCCGCGGAGCGTTTTTTGTGTCATAGGGCGAAGTTTCCTATGACATGAAAAAAAAGAAGTTCACAATTCTTGTGGGAGTTGTGAACTTCTTTTTGATTTCTTACTTTTCTATTTTTAGTATTCATCACTCAGCAAAAAATCTGCCACATGCATACTTTTGATTCCCTCATAATTTCCTCCTGTAAATTCATCGATCCGCAGCACATATTTGGGATAATTATCCCGGATTGCCAACAGACGATCGTATTCTCTGCGCTCTGTTTTCTCTGAACGGATTTCCTGGGTCAC
>CAKRWX010000432.1 GCA_934418055.1 uncultured Lachnospiraceae bacterium | reverse complement strand
TCACCACCAGCACCAGGATATCGCTCTTAGGAGCAGTCTCTACCAGCTGCTTGAAGGTACGCCACTGGCACATATTGTATGCAACCACAAAAAGAATCGCTGCGATGGTCGGCATCGGGATCATGCCTGCGTATGGCATCAGGACTACCAGAACGATCACCAGGGTAATGGAGTGAACCATACCAGCCACTGGGGTACGGCCACCATTTTTGATGTTGGCTGCAGTACGGGCGATGGCTCCGGTTGCCGGAATTCCGCCGAATAACGCGGAGGCGATATTACCGGCGCCCTGCGCTACTAATTCCATATCGGAACGGTGTTTTCCATTGATCATGCCATCTGCCACCACGCAGGAAAGCAGGGACTCAATGGCTGCCAGCACCGCAATGGTAAATGCGTTTGGTACCGCCGCTTTTACCGTCTCGAAGGTAACGGACGGAAGGTGGAAGGATGGAAGCGCATTGCTGATGGTGTACAGATTTCCGATGGTGGATACTTTTAATGGAAGGAACTGCACCATCAGGATTCCCACGATAACTGCGATCAGGGATCCCGGAATCTTCTTAAAGATCATCGGGGACACGATCAGGATCGCCAGGCTGACAACGCCTACCAGCACTGCCGCCCAGTTGATGGTTCCGATATTCTCCGCAAATGCGGCTAATTTCTCCATGGTCTCGATTGGGCGGACGCCCTCCGGATAAGTCACGCCGAAGAAATCCTTCAGCTGACCGATGACGATGGTCACTGCAATACCAGAGGTAAAACCGGTGGTAATGGTAAATGGAATGAACTTGATCAGGCTTCCAAAATGGAACACGCCCATGAGAATCAGGAACACACCTGCTAAAACGGTGGCGATCACCAGACCATCCATGCCGTCTCTTGCCACGATACCAGCCACGATGGTGGCAAATGCCGCCGTCGGACCTGCGATCTGCACGCTGCTGCCGCCCAGGGCGGAGATCACGAAACCTGCCACAATGGCAGTAAAAATACCAGCCTCCGGGCCGACACCTGATGCTAAAGCCAGGGCGATGGACAGAGGCAAGGCGATAACAGCTACGATGATTCCCGCTGTGACATCTTTCACAAACTGGGAACGGTCATAGGTTTTTAACGCCGTAAATAACATTGGTTTTAAAGAACTCATGATTTACCTTTGTTTCCTTTCTTGAATGCTGTAACATTACTTGATCTGCTGCTTTTTCAAACACACGATTACGAGTATAGCACCCCAAAATCCATACGTCAAAGATTATATACCATCAAACCCGCCAATTATGGAAAAAAATACAAAAATGGCTTCCACCCGCAGGCAGAAACCATTTTCATTTTTTACGCAAAATCAAACAGTGACAGCTGATTGGACTGCGGCAGATCTCCTAACAGTCCCAGATCTCCCATGAGATCACAGATGGTCTTGCTGACCTTAGTACGGTTGCAGAAATCTTCTCTTGATAAGAAAATTCCATCTTTTACAGCGTCCACCACACCTTCGGCCGCCTTATCACCCATGCCGTCGATGCTGCTTAAGGACGGCATCAGCTTTCCGTCTACGATCTGGAAATCTTTTGCTTTCGCTTTATAGATATCAATCGGGGTAAATTCAAAGCCCCTTGCGTACATCTCCTGAACAATACGCATATCACGGAGCGTATCCTGCTCTTTTTTAGACAGGCTGTCCGCCCGTTTCTTGTAATCTGCCAGGAAATACTCCAGTTTATCCCGTCCCTGGCACATGATCTCGTAGCTGAAGGCACTGGCGCGGATACTGAAGAACGCCGCATAATATGCCAGCGGATAAAATACCTTACAGTAAGCAATACGCCATGCCATCATAACATACGCCGCTGCATGAGCCTTTGGGAACATGTATTTGATCTTCAGGCAGGAATCAATATACCACTGTGGCACATCGTGGGCCAGCATAGCTTCGATCCATTCCGGCTTTAGGCCCTTTCCTTTACGGACCGACTCCATGATGGTAAAGGAAAGTCCCTCTTCCATGCCTTTCTGGATCAGATAAACCATGATATCATCTCGACAGCAGATGGCGGTCTGAATGGTAGCCTGCCCGCTTAAGATGAGGTCTTTGGCGTTGCCCAGCCATACATCCGTACCATGGGCCAGTCCGGCGATACGCACCAGATCAGAAAAATACTTCGGCTTTGCGTCCAGAAGCATCTGCATCGCAAAATCCGTACCGAACTCCGGCACTCCAAGGGCGCCCAGCGGACATCCGCCGATATCATCCGGCATGATACCCAGTGCTTCTGTGCTCTGGAATAAGG
>CAKRWX010000431.1 GCA_934418055.1 uncultured Lachnospiraceae bacterium | reverse complement strand
GCGGTAAAGGTGGAAAATGGACTGGTAACGGCTTCGGAATCTGCAGTGGGAATCTATACGATTACGGCCACCAGTGTGGCAGACCCTTCGCAGAAAGCGGAGTGCCAGATTATGGTTGATAATACGAAACATACCGTTACGGTGAAGCGGATAATCAGTGATAATTCTCTGAACGCAAAAGCAAACGTGTATGCGTCTCTTGAAGATGCAGTTTCTGGAGAGAATCCGATTGGTATAACGGGAGATGTAAAAGGAACCTTTACATTTGCATGGCCAGCAGGAAAAGAGATTTATCTTGCCTTCACAGATGTGGATTCAGAAGATCTGGTAAGCGGGGTAGAAGTTGCGGATGGCTATGCTTCAAAGGTAAATGCACAGCTGTGCCATCTGGAGAATCCGGCGGTGTATTGCTTTACAATGCCATGCTCAGATACCTCTGTTCAGGTCTCTTACGCGGAAGATCTGAATGCATACCAGTACACCTGGTTTGTGGGACAGGAATGGAGTACCTGGGGAACTACAGCAACCTATGAGACCACCTCATGGAGTGGAAGCCATATCGGTTCTCTGAAAGTGACAAGTATTATCAATGGCAGAAAGTTTAAGCAGTTTGATGTAAAATCAATGTCGGTCTATAAAGGCGCGCCAATTACACCAAAACGGGTGGGCAGTAAAGTGGAACTTTTAGCAAATGGCGATTATTGCGTGGAATGTGATACCGATAGGCTTCCAGTGCTTTGGGTATACTTAGAGGGCCCAGGTATGGTAAGCGTGGATATTGATGTTGAGAATGACGAAAATGCAGAGTTTAACATTACGCAGAAGCCAGGAAATCGTTCTTACTATACGTTGAACACATATAGGGCGAAAGCTGGGGAGACCATAACAGCGACACTGACAGAAGAAGGTGTCAGACGTATGCAGCAGATGCCGAATCAGAATGTAGTCTTTACCTACAGCGGAGGCTTAACTGCGGTTGTATTCCCGCCGAAATTTACCGAATCCAATGGAATCTGGACCGCTTCCTTAAAAATGCCAGCACAGGATATTGAAACCGATGTAATTTTTGGAGAAAAACAGAAGGTTGTATTAAGCGGTGACGCAAAAAAAGTTGATTATGATGGTACTCCGAAGTCGATTCATGACCAGATTCTGGCAGAAATTAACGGAACAAACATTTCAGAACTTCTTCAGGATGATTATGAAGTGCAATATGAAGGTGTAGACGGAACCATCTATTCAAGTAAGACGCCGCCGACGAATGCAGGAACGTATTCTTGTACTGTCGGCATTTCGGAGAGTAACCTAAACTATATGGCTGATCCGATCACGGTGAGATTAACCATCCGGAAATCTGTGCCGAAGACTCCGAAAGCGCCATTGGCAGCGGCACAGACAGAAAGCAGTATTACTCTGAAAGCACCAGCTTCCTTTGTGGATGAGACAGCGATTTCAGAAGACTGTCAGCTGGAGTATTGCCTGGATCAGGGAGAATGGCAGGATTCACCAGTATTTGCCGGATTAATGCCTGAAACGGCGTATCATTTCTATGTGAGAGTCAAGGCCGGTACAAATAACGAGGCATCCGCAGCCAGTGAGGCAGTGATTCTTCGGACATTAGAGGCAGATAAAACCGACCCAGTGAAACCAGACCCAGTGAAACCAGACCCGGTGAATCCAGAACCGTCCAAACCGGAGCCGACGAAACCGGGAACATCTGATTCTGGGAATTCGCATGAGAATGACAGCTCCAGCCGGGATAAGGAGAGAAATACCTGGGTAAAAGAGGGTACTGGATGGAAATATTGTTTGGTAAATGGTACTTATTTCTCTGGAAAGACTGTTCAGGATCCTGCAACAGGAAAATTTGTAGAACAGGTTGCATGGAAGAAGATCCGAAATGCCTGGTGGGCATTTGGCGCGGATGGATACCTTCGGACTGGCTGGGTTTATGATTACAGTGCGGACAAATGGTATTATGTAGATGAAAACGCTGGCATGAAGACTGGCTGGTATCTGGATCCCCAGGATGGTAAATGGTATTATCTGGATCAGATCACCGGAGAGATGCTGACAGACTGGCAGTGGATTGCAGATTGGGGCTACATGTACTTGAATCCATATGCTCCGCAGCCGACATGGACCTACGATGAAGAATCAAAAAAATGGTCTTACATAGAAGGCGTAGGACGTCCATATGGTTCCCTTTACATGAATGAGTGGACACCGGATGGTTATTATGTAAATAAGGATGGTGTCTGGGATCCAAGTAAATAATCATCCATTCATCCTCCTGTGAATA
>CAKRWX010000430.1 GCA_934418055.1 uncultured Lachnospiraceae bacterium | reverse complement strand
TCCAGGAATTCTGGTGTCATCTTGGTCTCCTGAGTTCTCGGGTATGGAATATTGATGTCAACAATTTCTTTAATACTTCCATGTCTTGCGCTCATGATGATCACCTTCTGTGCCAGAATGATGGCTTCATCTACATCATGAGTGATAAAGAAACAGGTCTTGCGTTCCTTCTCCCAGGTCTCCAGAAGCTCGGTCTGAAGCTGGGTTCTGGTCTGTGCGTCCAATGCGCCAAATGGTTCATCCATCAGTAAAATGGAAGGATTCACGGCATAGGCTCTTGCGATGGCTACACGCTGTTTCATACCACCGGACAGTTCCTTTGGATAATGATCAACGAAATCCTCCAGCTGAACCATCTTGATGTATTTCATGGCAATATCTTCCGCTTCTTTGCCTTTGATTCCTTTTAAATTCAGGCCAAACATGACGTTCTTTTTCACGGTCATCCATGGGAACAATGCGTACTGCTGGAATACCACGCCGCGTTCGGTTCCGGTTCCGGTTACTTCTTTTCCGTCACAGTATACTTTACCGGATGTAGGCTCTAACAGACCGGCAATAATATTTAATAAAGTAGATTTGCCGCATCCAGAAGGACCAACCACGCAGATAAATTCATTTTCCATAATATCAAGACTGACACCGTTTAATGCGATCATCTCACCATTTCTGGTATTGAAGACTCTGCGGACGTTGTCGATCTTAACCTTTACACTTCTCTCTTCTCCTGCCATCCTGTAAACCTCTTTTCTAAGTATTTAACGATCTTTTCAATAATCATACCGAGAATACCGATCAAAATTACATACATCAGCATGGGAGCGGACTCAAAGCTGTTGTTTAAGGAACGGATTCTCATACCAAGACCAGCCTGTGCGCCGGTGGATTCTGCGGCGATCAGTGTGGTTAATGCGGTGGAACTTCCTAAACGGATCGCAGTGATGATAAATGGCAGTGTCGCCGGTGCAATTACCTTTAAGAAAATATCTTTGTCAGTTGCTCCTAAGACTCTTGCTGCCTTGATCAGTGTCTCATCGACATTGATAACGCCCTGATAAATGGTAACGGTCATGATCAGGAAGGTTGCAATGGTAATAACGATGATCTGTGGCTTCCGTCCAACACCTGCTACCATAACGATCAACGGCACGTAAGCCAACGGTGGGATGTTACGGATAAACTGGATCCATGGCTCTACGATATTGCGGACCGGTGCGTACCATGCCATGAGGATTGCTGATGGAAGTGACAATGCAAATCCAAGTGCAAAACCTGCCGTTACAGAGATCAAAGAACTGGAAATGTCCTTCCAGAATACTCCTCGATCGATCATGGTCTTAATGGATCCTAATACAACCACCTGATTCTGGAATGCCCTCGCAGTAGTTGTATTGATCGATAACAAATACCAGACAACCATTGCGGCTCCAAAGGAGATCAAAAGCCATGCCCACTTTGGAATGTTGTTTTTCTTGCTTTTGCTATTCATATTCCACACCCTTTCGTTTTGTTTGTTCCTTTGTTTAAATCCATTGTACCATGTTCTGGAATTTATATAAGGTTGAACTTTTATCCCCCTTTTTTCGTATGAAAGCGGAACATGATCGCAGTAAAAACAAAAAAGACACTTACGGCGGAACGTTTCTTTTGCTCCGTCGCAACTGTCTTTTGTAAGAATTGCGGTAATTATAGTTTGATTTATCTGAAAAGTCAATACTATTTCATTAATTGCTCTTTTTTCTTTCTTTCCTGAAATTCTTCCTTTATTTTCTGAAGTAATTCTGGATTTTCAAGGATATCCACACAGGTTCCTGCAAGAATTTCTGAACCAGAGCGAAGAGCTGCATGGGCTTTGTCCGTCTTTCCGGCATCTAAGTATTCCTTGGAATGGGCGGAAGTTCCTTCTGGCACAAATGCTGTACGAATACAGCAGCCAGGAACATCGTACATGACATTGCCAAAGTCCGTGGAACCGGTCTTTTCCCGTGGCCCGGTGATCTGCGGCGCATCAAACTGGCGGGCATTTTCCATGATCAGGTCATTTAAGGTGATACATGGAATTTTGGCTTTAAATGGATAACTGCGTTCGATGTCATAAGTAGTTCCGGTCATCAGACAGGCACCTTTGATGATGTCATAAAATCTTGGAACAATGACATTTTCCAGATAATCCGTGCTGTAGGAACGGAGGGTATACTCGGCCCTGGTTCTTCCTGGTACGATGTTGGACGGACCGCCTGCATCTAATACGGTGTAGTGCATACGGGAATCCTCTTTTACATGCTCACGCAGGAACTCAATGCC
>CAKRWX010000429.1 GCA_934418055.1 uncultured Lachnospiraceae bacterium | reverse complement strand
GCATGGGTGATTCCTTCTGTCAGGACGTCTTTCTTTAACAGATTTCCTTGATCTTCCGGAATTATGGAAAATCCGCTTCCCGGCTGGTACTCTGACATATAGGCATTCGCCGGTGCCTTTGCATAATCTTCCCGTAGACAAACTAACTCGTCGATTTTCTCTGACAATTTTGTCTCATCATAGGCGATCATGGTCGGGATCTCATACTCTGTCTTTTTCGAGCGATGGCTGAACCACTTCATCGGCTCCTGCGCCGCTAAATAGTTCTCTAAGCTTCCATCAAACTCGGATTTTAAGTCGATCTCTGCTCCAAAAATCTCTTCCGTGTCTCCTCCACGCTCTTTTAAGGTCAGGCTGTACCCCTGAATTCCGGACGCGATCATTTCTTTCACCTGATCCACGGTCTTTTTGGACACATCCATGCCATTGATCACCGTGTTGGGGAAAAAAACTGTTTTATACTGTTGTGCCTGATATCCATAATAACCAATCCCGCCGCCTGCGCCTACGATCACTACCGCTGCTGCAATCGCCACTGCTTTTACCGGAAATGGTTTCTTTTTTCTGCTTCTAGGCTGTTTTTCATTCATTCTTAATACTTGTTTCCTTTCCTCCGCATCTACTTTCCTTAGTATACCCGAAACTTTGTTCTTCTGTCTACCAGGACAATCTTACACATCTCTTACGAAATAATTGCGGTTCTCTGACTCCCCCCAACAGCCCGATAAAACAGGCTGCAGAAATGAAAACTGCAGCCTGTCATACCTTTTCTTATGTAGTATCTTTATACGTTCTTCTCCTTTAACAGATCCCGAATCTCTGCCAGTAACTCTTCTGTTGTAGGTCCCTTTGGCTCCTCCGGTTTCTTCTCTTCCTCTTCTTTGTGAAGCTTGGAAGTTACCATGGCAACTGCCTTTATCATAAAGAACATACATGCACCAATGATCAGAAAATCAACGATGTTCTGGATAAAGCTTCCGTAAAGAATCGCTGATTCCGGCGTGATCACATTCTGTGCCTCATCCAGAACTGCCGGATGGATCACCAGTTTATAATCGCTGAATGACGCTCCACCAGTTACCGCTCCAAGAGCCGGCATCAGGATATCATTTACCAAAGAGGTGACGATCTTGCTGAACGCACCACCAATGATAACGCCGACTGCCATGTCGATGATATTTCCCTTTAAAATAAACTTCTTAAACTCGCTCATGGTATTGCCCAATGTTTTTTCTAACTGACCTGCTTCTCTCTTACTCATACGTTTTTTCCCTTCCTTTCCGGATCCGGATATTCAATGATGTAAAATTCATATGCATTTACAACGGTCGTCTTTCCATAAGTAATCTTCCGTTTAAAATTTGATAAATATGTTCTGTGGACATGGCCATGGACAAAATAGGTCGGTTCATATTTATCCATTAACTTACGGAAACATTTGAAGCCTCTGTGGGGCAGATCATCCATATCATTGATCTGATACGCCGGAGCGTGAGTCACTAAAATATCAATGCCCCGTTTCCAGAACAATTTCCACCACAATTTCATGATACGCATGGACATCGCCCGTTCTGTAAACTGATTATCCGAATGGGGAATGTACTCCATGCAGCCACCCAGGCCCATGATTCTTACCCCTTTATAGGTATAAATGTCATCGTCAATGCAGATACACCCCTCTGGCGGACAATAGGCATATTTTCCATCATGATTGCCTTTCACATAAAGCACCGGCGCATGACACATGGTCGCAAAAAATGTCAAATACTCCGGGCTTAGATCTCCGCATGATATGATCAGATCCACATCCTTAAACTGTTCAGGATCGAAATAATCATACAAACGCTTCGACGGCTCATCCGCCATCACCATTATATACATACCTTACTCCTCCGTATGCTGCTCCTCGTCCACATGGACACCCTGAAGCTGAAGCAGTCTCTGGGCGTCATCGGTCAGTTCCTCTGCTTCTGGAATCCGTCCGATCACATTCTCTGCTAACCAGTTCATGGTGATGATCTCCTGTGGAGAAAGCCGTTCGCCGTCCTTACATTCGATATTCCCACTCTGAGAATAGATAAATCCCTCAAATGGCTCAAAGCTGCCCGCCCGGATGGAATTCTTTAAAAATTCAATGAGGCGGTGGGTTCCATGAGGCATATTCTGGGTACAGATCACATCGATCACATCCGCAGACAGTCCCCACCAGTAATTGACGGCCTTTTTCCCTTTCATGGCCTCGGTGTCAATACCCTGGCAGATATTTCTCACAATGCGCTCATAGAATTTTCCCCAATGCCATACC
>CAKRWX010000428.1 GCA_934418055.1 uncultured Lachnospiraceae bacterium | reverse complement strand
GAAGCAGACTTAAATGTTGCCGGGACACTGGCGGCAGAAGTTATGGCAGAAGCAATCCAGAACGCAGTAAAGGCGGCAAAATAGAAATAGCTTCAAAAATTTCATCAAAGGGGCTGCCACAAAATCATCTCATATGGATGATTTTGTGGCAGCCCCTTTTCAAATCTCTCTGTTAAGCACTAATAACCTGACGTTTCTTTTTTGATTTTTCTTTTACAAACACCTTATAATCCTCTGTCATTGGTTTATAATCGAATCCTCCCGCTTTTAACAGCAGATACATCTCACTGTTGCGTTCAATAATATCGGATGCAATTACTGCATCTTTCATGGAAATTCCTACTCCTAACGCTCCATGATTTGCCATCAGAAGCCCGGCATTGGTTCCAATTCCCTCCTTTACATATTCAGCCAGTTCTTTGGATCCAGGAAATGCAAACGGAACAATATTAATATCTCCACCCAGATACAAAGACTGTTCGGTGTCAATTGCCGGCATGATATCCAGTTCCTTAATCAAACTAACCGTTGTTGCATATTTTGAATGGGTATGTACCAGGGCCCGAAGTTCCGGACGTGCCCGATATACCCCTAAATGCATGGAACACTCAATTGATGGCTGGTGTTTTCCTGAGACTATCTCTCCATTCAGATTTACCACAACCAGATCCTCTTCTGTCATCGTATCATATGGCAGACTTGTCGGTGTGATAACGACCAGATCTGTTCCATCCGCTCTGGCACTCAGATTTCCTACTGTTCCTAACAGATAACCTCTTTCCACCATCAGGCGGCAGCCCCATAAGACTTCCTCTTTTGCTTTTTGTAATGCATCTGACATATCCACAATTCCTCCATCCTATATTTTCAGACTGCTTTCCCATTCAATCAGCTGTACCAGTTCCTCTGTGTTTTCAGCCATCCGGATCTTATTTAAGTTAACTTCATTTTCCAGAAGATGAATCAGCTGATACAGCGCTGTTAAATGGATTGTTTTATCTGGAGTAGCCAAAACCATAATGATATCTGCGTCCATATATCCATCTATTGATATTCTCTCTGGCATTCGGTAAAGTGACATTGCGGGCCTGGCTACTCCGTCATCTACACCCGCATGCGCAACAATCACACCATCCGCCAGCATGATATATGGCTGATTTTCCTGAATCAGCCGGATCATCTTATTAATATAGCGCAGCTCAATGCTTCCGTTTTCCCATAAAACATTTGACGCATTACGAATTGCCTCATCCCATGGATGAATCTCCGCCGCAAATTCTATATTTTCCGGCTTCAGCAGATCCCGTAGGCAAAGTCCTTCATTCCGCAATTCCGGATATGCTTTTCCAGAAAATGATGACAAATACTGGTGCAGGCTTTTTTCCAGTTTATCCCGTTCCTGAACGACTGCATAACGATCTATCAAAGCCATAATTCCTTCTGTCGTTACATTTTCATAGCTGACTCCCTCCAGCTCACGGAGTACTTTTTGACGAAAAATCTTTCCTGTGTACTCATTAAATGAAGGGGTTACCACAAACTGAACCTTGTCTGTGTTTAATCTTGTCGTTGTAAAAACAATCTGGAAATCTTTCTGATATTCTTCGAATCCACGGATGGAAAGGCAAGCTGTAAATTCAATTTCCGGAAACATTTCTTCCAATGTAATGTGTAAAAAATGCGACACTGTAATTCCATTGCTGCAGACAACAACTGCTTTTTTTCTTGGCTGCATGGTGCCCAGAAGGCCTTCCTTCCGCAGCCATGCTCCAATCAATGCGGTTATATAAATCGTTTCACGATCCGGCATTGTTTCTCCAAGCAGCGTTTCCAATGGAAATACAGACAGCTTTACAATTTCGTGCAAGTACTGATATTTTGGAAGAATCATATCTGAGATATCAGGCTGCACATGATAATGATACCGGATCCGGTATACCGCCGGCTGTAAATGCTGTAACAATGCCTCCAAAAGACCTTCCTTATCAGAAATCTGTACACAGCTGATCCGTTCAAAGCACTTGATCGCATCCTGTGCCGCAGCTTTCAGCTGTGCCTGATTTTCACCTGGTTCATTCTGGCTGGAATACTTAGAGATCTGGAGCTGCATTGTAAAAAAGATTTTTTCTTTTTCACTGTCAATTCCATGCTTCATGCAAAAAGAGGACATGACCATATATTCTTTGGTGCCGGTTACATGCCGGCAGGATTTACTGATATGTGATAAAGAAGTAATAGAAGTGTAAAAAATTTTGCCGTTCCTATCCGGCACTTGCGCATTGTGTCGGATAGGTCGGGCGGTTATTCGG
>CAKRWX010000427.1 GCA_934418055.1 uncultured Lachnospiraceae bacterium | reverse complement strand
GTACCCAGGTTAGTCAATAATAATACTTCTTATTGAGAATAATTGAAATATTTTGATTGTTTTCTGTTAATTTGTCAAAACTAACAGAACTATTACTCATTTTCCCTTTTCATATCCGAATCATATTTTTTCTTCATGGTAAATCCACGGCCCCGCACCTCGTTAACCTGGTTCACTACGATAAAGGCATGGGGATCGATTTCCTGGATCAGACGGTTTAGCTGTACCAGCTCCCGGTGACTGACAACGGACATGACCACATAGCCATCCTGTTTTAAATAACCAGTAACCGATTTCAGTAAGGTCACACCGCGGTCTAATTGAGTGGCAATCGCATGATTGATCTCCTCATAGTGGCTGCTGACAATCTTTACCTGCATTTTCGTCTGTCCCATCTGAAGAACTTTATTCAGCACAGTCGTATAAGTCAACACTAATAAAATTCCGTAAAGCACCGATTCCCGGTCGGAAAAGACCATCTGCAGAAGCAGAATCCCCGTATCCATCACATTCATGGACCCGGAAACAGAAATCCCAAACTTCTTGTTCAGTACCAGCGGAGGAATGTCCATACCGCCAGTGGACGCACCTGCACGCAGAACGATCCCGATACCTCCGCCGATCATCAGTCCTGCAAAAAGCACTGCCAGAATCTTATCATCTGTCATTTTTCCAATCATCGGCATGTTCTGGAATACTGACAAAATAAATGGATAGTAGAACGTGCTGACAATGGTCGTCAGGGCAAATTTTTTACCAAGCACGATTGCGCCAAGTACAAACATCGTTACATTAAAAGCCGACACAAACACCTGGATCGGCAGGCCGAACTGATGATAGAAAAACAGCGCCAGACCGGTAGTTCCTCCTGTGATCAGTCCATCTGGTAAAATAAACAGGGTAACTGCCAGGGCATAGATGGTATTACCCGCTAAAATATACAATAGATTTTTCATTTCCTCTTTCATTACTATCAATCTCCTCTTTTTTTATTTATCTCTGTACCAAAATAAAGCGCACAAAAAAGACCGATGCATGATTCATCGGTCTGAATAACTGCATCGGTCTTTCATATTCCATTATCGTAACGCTCCTAACAATGATGTGCCTATGGTTCCCTCCGGCATCTCTACCTGGAAATTATCTGCAATGGTCGCTCCGATCACGGCGAAACACTTCTGATCTTCTAATCCGCCGCAGCCAACCATGGATGGGGAATATGCCAGAAATGGCACCATCTCCTTCGTGTGGTCAGTTCCTGTATGAGTCGGGTCATTGCCATGATCTGCCGTGATGATCAGAAGATCATCCTCTCTCAGTTTCGGAAGAAGCTGTCCGAGCTTCTCGTCAAAACGTTCCAGCTCCTGACCATAGCCGATCGGATTCCTACGATGGCCCCAGAGTGCATCAAAATCCACCAGATTGGTAAAGCATAATCCGGTAAAGTCACGGTCTGCGATCTCAATGGTCTGCTCCATACCGTGAACACTGCTCTTGGACTTGTTGCCCTCTGTAATTCCTTCGCCATCAAAAATATCCTGGATCTTACCAACACTGATCACATCATAGCCTGCGTCCTTTAATGCATCTAACACCGTTCTTCCATACGGCTTCAATGCATAATCATGACGGTTGGAGGTTCTCTTAAACTCGCCCTTTTTCAGTCCCACATATGGTCTGGCGATCACACGGCCTACCTTCCACTCGTCCTTCATGGTCAGTTCTCTGGCAATCTCACAGCAGCGGTATAACTCCGGCACTCCCATGGTCTCTTCATTTCCACAGATCTGCAATACAGAATCTGCAGAAGTATATACGATCAGTGCGCCAGTCGCGATCTGCTCTTCCCCCAGCTCCTCCAGAATCTCCGTACCACTGGCTGCTTTATTGCCGATGATCTTTCTTCCGGTTCTGGCACTTAACTCATCCAGCAGCTCCTTAGGAAATCCAGTATCGGTAAATGTCTGAAATGGCTTCGTGATCTGAAGTCCCATCATCTCCCAGTGGCCGGTCATGGTATCTTTTCCCACACTGGCTTCCGATAAACGGGCATAATACCCCATCGGACATGCAGGTTTTTCTACATGGATCATCGGATGAAGATCAGCCAGTCCAAGCTTTGCCAGGTTCGGAATATGAAACTCTTTCATACGTTCATCAATATGTCCTAAGGTATCTGTTCCAGCATCACCGTACTCCGCTGCATTCGGCATCGCACCGATGCCCAGAGAATCAATGACGATGGTAAATATTCTCTTATACTTCTTCATAGAATACACTCCTTTACACTGAAAAAAGAGGGAAACTTTGTCC
>CAKRWX010000426.1 GCA_934418055.1 uncultured Lachnospiraceae bacterium | reverse complement strand
ATGTCTGTCATTGCGATCGTATAGTTACTGCTTGCATTCATGATCAGCAATACATTCCTGTGTTTCACCTTGAGCAGATGCGTTTCCCAGCAAAATACCAGCGGAGCCTTTTCTACCATTTCCAAGGGCGTTGCTTTGATCCGTTCTTCAACGCTTTGTGTTACACCAATTTTCATACTCATTTCCCATTCTTATTATTTTTACTACAATCAGGCACTCATCACACAAGAAATGCGTTCTAATACACCCCTGCCTCCAAAGCGGCTGCCATAATTACTAATGTGATATTTTCATGCTTTTGTACGCTCCTGACTTTGGTTATTCCATTGTATCAGAGTCTGTTACTCCACTGTCACCGACTTCGCCAGATTTCTCGGCTTATCCACATCCAGTCCTTTCGCCACAGACACGTAATACCCCATCAGCTGCAGCGGAATCACTGCCAGCGATGTAGCAAAATGAGGATCGGTCTTCGGGATATAGGTCACAAAATCGGCTGTGTCCTCCATATTGTAGTTTCCATATGTGGTAAGGCCCATCAGATATGCACCGCGGCTTTTACACTCTACCATATTGCTGACGGTCTTCTCATAGAGATCCGGCTGGGTGAGAACGCCAATGACCAGAGTACCGTCTTCAATCAGGGAAATGGTTCCGTGCTTGAGTTCACCGGCTGCATAGCCCTCGGAATGGATGTAGCTGATTTCCTTCATCTTGAGACTGCCTTCCAGGCAAATTGCATAGTCGATGCCGCGGCCAATGAAGAATACATATTTCGCATTTGCCTGTTTTGCCGCAAACCACTGGATCCGTTCTTTATCGTCCAGAATCTTGTGAATCTTGTCTGGAATAGTCTGGAGTTCTTTGATATAAGCTGCATACTCTTCATCTGTAATTCCACCACGAACTTTGGCAAACTGAATTGCCAGGACGTAGGCTGCGATCAGCTGGGTGCTGTAGGCTTTTGTTGTAGCCACAGAGATTTCCGGACCAGCCAGGGTATAAAAGACATTGTCTGCTTCACGGGCAATAGAAGAACCTACCACATTCACAATGCCAAGAGTGCGGACTCCATGCTCTTTTGCCTCCCGAAGTGCCGCCAGGCTGTCTGCAGTCTCTCCAGACTGGCTGACAATGATGGCCAGCGCATTCTTATCCAGAATCGGACGACGATAGCGGAACTCGGAAGCCAGTTCCACACGCACTGGAATTCGCGCCAGATCTTCCATGACATACTGCGCTGCCATTCCTACATGATACGCAGATCCACAGGCTACGATATAAATCTGGCTGATTTTTGCGATATCTGCGTCCGTAAGTCCTACCTCGCTCAGATCAATCTCACCAGTCTTTACAACTGAATTTAAAGTATCTGCAACGGCCTTTGGCTGCTCGTGGATCTCTTTCATCATGAAATGCTCGTAGCCGCCCTTTTCAGCTGCTTCCGCATCCCACTCAATATGCTTTTTCTCTTTCTGAATCTCTTCTCCGCCCAGATTGTAAAAGGTAATCTCGCCTTTGCGGACACGGGCCGTTTCCAGGTTGCCAATATAATACACGTTTCTTGTGTATTTCAGGATAGCCGGAACATCGGATGCGATGTAGGACGCGCCATCCTCCACGCCAAGGATCATCGGGCTGTCTTTGCGGGCTACATAGATTTCTCCCGGATAGGCCTGGAACATAACAACAAGCGCATACGAGCCACGAATACGCACCATTGTTGCATGTGTTGCATTACAGGAGGCAGAGGAACTATGTTCTTCCAACTGGAAAGAAATCAGTTACCTGTTGGACAGAGTAAAACTACTTGAAGCTTTATTAATCGAAGCCGGAATAGAAATCCCAGAATAATCATCATACACTGATGACCGGAAAACGTGCACTGTATCAGCGGAAGCTATGCACTAAACCGCCGTGCAGTGTGCTCTATCCGGTCGGTATATACATGGACCTGCATGTCCGGGGATTATGGCCCTGCTGTCCGCTAAAACCGGCTATATGCACATAATCCCATCCAATATGCACCGCGGCTCTCTTACACTCTGCTATGTTGCTGACAATCTTCTCATAGGGGTCTGGCTGGGTAAGAACACCCCTGTAACACAAAAGAATCCAACCAGCGGATTTCTCATCCACCGGTCCGATTCTTTCGCCAAAGTTCATGCAACATCGCGCATTTTTATATTCACTTAACTACTCAGCTGCTGCCTCTGTATTCTCCTCTGCCGCAGCTGCACCCACGGTAATAGTCTTAGAGGTTACTACCGGAGCTGCTTCTTCTTTTGCTGCGGTTTCAGTAGATGCTTCCTC
>CAKRWX010000425.1 GCA_934418055.1 uncultured Lachnospiraceae bacterium | reverse complement strand
GTACGGCGCATAGCCTCCAGTTTCTTCGCAGCACACGGTCCGATAAATACAACTTTCGCATTCTCATGATGCAGCTTGATCAGACGAGCTGTCAGTACCATCGGTGTCAATGCCATGGAAATGCAGTTTGCATACTCTGGGAACAGCTTTTTCGCCATCACAGACCACGCCGGACAGCAGGAAGTACCCATAAATGGCAGTTTCTCCGGAACCTCTTTCACGAAATCCTCTGCTTCCTGCGTTGCACACAGATCTGCACCGATAGCAACCTCAAAAATATCTGTAAATCCAAGAGCCTTCATAGCCGCTCTTAATTTTCCTGGTGTTACCTTCGGACCAAACTGGCCAACGAATGCAGGCGCTACCGCCGCATAAACCTTCTCGCCAGACTGAATTGCACGAATTACCTGGAAAATCTGGGATTTATCTGCAATAGCACCAAATGGGCAGTTTACCAGACACTGGCCACAGGATACGCACTTCTCATAATCGATATCTGCTTTTCCATTCTCATCGGAATGAATTGCATCCATACCACAGGCAACCGCACATGGACGCTCCTGGATGATGATCGCATTATAAGAGCAGACATCCGCACAGCGTCCGCACTTAATGCATTTATCCTGATCAATGTGAGAACGTCCTGTTGTACGATCCAGCTTCACTGCATCCTTCGGGCAAACCTCCTCACATGGATGAGCCAGACAGCCCTGACATCCCTCTGTTACATAAACCCGTTTCTCCGGACAACCGTTGCAGGCAAACTTGATCACGTTGATCAGTGGCGGAGTATAATAAGTCTCTGGTTTATCTGCTGCCTCGATGTTATCAGACAGCGGTGCATGCTCTGCGGCGCTTCTATTCGGAAGACCCATTGCCAGACGCAGACGCTCTCCTACAATGGCTCTCTCCAGAAATACATCATTCCGGAAATTTCCAACCTCTCCTGGGATAATCTTGTATGGTAATTCTTCAATTCGCTTATCAACCGGCCACTCCGTGTGGTAAGCCATTCTTGCGACCTCGCGGAAGATTCTGTGACGAATCTCCTGAATTCTGGTCTCTACTCCTCTCATGAATGATTCCTCCTATTGATTCTTGACCCGATTCTGGTTTCCCCAAACCTAAAATGTGAAATATTTCTCAATAAGATTATATCGGAAAAATGACAGAATGCAAGTTATTTTCCATAATTCCGTGGAAAATGGAGGAAATTCGAGGAAATATGTGGATTTTTCACCCACGTTTTCTTAGATACCCTGCGAAAAACAACACCGCAATCACCGCTGCCGCCACCTCACTGACCGCTCCCGCGTACCACAGACGCTCTGCCCCAGCCACCGCCGGAACTACAGCTAACGCTGCCACCGGAAAAATCAGTCCTCTTCCCACAGAGATCGGGAACGAGCATGCCGGTCTTTCAATCGAAGTAAAGAACGCCGCCAGCACCACATTAAATCCCATCAATACAAACGCCCATGCGTATTTTCTCAATGCCAGAACACTGCTTTCAAATAATAAACTGTCCCGTTTAATAAATAGCCCCACAATGCCATTTCCAAATACCTGGCACACAAGAAAACTGCCAACGCTGAACGCCAGCGCCATTGCCAGCGCCATTTTCAGAATCGTCTCGTAACTTTTCCGGTCCTGCCTTCCATAATAGAAGCTGCTGATCGGCTGGATTCCCTGGGCAATTCCCGACATAACCATCAATACCAGGGTATTCACATAGCCGATCACCGTGTAACTGACCACTCCGCTCTCCCCGATTAACCGCAGAATGGTCTGGTTAAAGGCAAATAACACCACGCCATTGGACATCTCCGTGATACTGTCTGCCACGCCCAACGGCAACGTTTTCCGGTAAATAGCAAATTTTGATGGTTTTAAAGATATTTTTACAAAATGAAGCTGTTTGGAACGCTTGGCAAAATAGAACAGATACAGCACCATAGACACCACCTGGGCCAGACCTGTGGCGATAGCTGCTCCACGCACACCCCAATGGAATACCATCACAAAGAGCCAGTCCAGCGCCAGATTGGTCACGCCTGCCAGACTGACGCCAATGGTGGATAAAATCGGGGTTCCATCGGTCTTCACCAGAATCTCCATGTTATAGGAACAGATAAAGCAGATGGCAAATGGGGACACGCCGCCTACATATTCCATCACATACCCTAAGGTATCGCCTTCCGCCCCTAAAAAACCGGCCACAGAACGCAGATTGCACAGTGTCAGAACCGTGATCACCACAGAAACTGCCATGGCGGTCACTAAATTTCTGGTAAATAAACTGCTGGCCTCCTGATG
>CAKRWX010000424.1 GCA_934418055.1 uncultured Lachnospiraceae bacterium | reverse complement strand
TTTCATTATGCCTATTATAACAAACACGCGTTAAAATTCCCATAGAAAGTTATTACTTTAAAGAAGAAGTTTTCCCTTCACTTCCAAACCAGTAATCCATGGCTGCTTCAATTCCAGAAGCTCCGTAATGCGCTTCTGTCTGGGGACACCAAGGACGATATTCGCCTTGAGTGTTCCCTTTTCTTTTTGGGAAAATTCAAAGCTGCGAATGTGAAATCCCATCTCTGAAATGCAGTTTTTCAGTTCCAACAGCTCACCCTGGCCACCGGCAATCTCTACGGTCAGTGAAGTCAGGGCTTCCCGATGCAGTCCTACGATGGAACCACGGCCAAGAAACATCTCCGCCAGCACCACAATGATCGAAGTGGCAACACCCAGATAGATCATCCCCGAGCCGACTGCCAGACCGACACCCACTGTCGCCCAGATCCCTGCCGAAGTGGTAATACCGCTGACGTTTTTATTTCTGGCAATGATTATTCCAGAACCCAGAAAACCGATCGCTGTAACCACACCAGCCGCCACACGGGACGGATCAACTCTCACATATTCACTCACCACATCGGTAAAACCATATTTGGAAATCATGACCATCAGTGCCGATGCCACGCCCACTACGGTATGGGTACGCACTCCCGCCGGTTTCCGCCTGTTTTCCCGCTCATGTCCAATGATTCCTCCGCAGAATCCCGCAATCAGCAGTCTGCCAATCATCATCAGTTCCTTCTCCAGTGCAAATTCCATGTAACCCCTTCTTCCGTTCTTTTTTCATGTCGATTCATTCACACATCGCTTGTATGATTTGTAAGATATGTTCGCAAGGAAATCTGCACTGGTCAAGATTCTATTTTCAGATATTTTTGAACTATTTTCAGATTATGCAGATCAAACCATCATACGCTGCGTGAATCCCATATTTGCTTCCTTCTTGTTCCAATTCCTGCTGCAGCATTCCACAATTATGTGAAAAATGGGTTGCATATACTTTCGTACTTTTAGAGTAACAGCCATGCTTTTGTAACTCCTGTAAAAATTCCCAGTTTTCCGAAAATCCCATATGCCGTCCTTCTCTTGCTTTTCTAGCACCAAAGGTACAATCCAGACTGATCAAGTCAAAAGGCTTATTTCCCAGATGCGTATAGGTCTCCTCCAGAAGCAGCCCCGTATCATTTCCATACAAAAACCGGCTGTTTTCATCCTCAATCAGATAGATCAGGCAGTCCTCCTGCGGATCATGCTGTGCAGGAATCGCAGTAACCGTAAGTCCACACAGCTTCACCGTTTCATACGGCACCAATTCATGAAACACAATCGACGGATTTTCCTCCATCCCAAACTCTTCCCTCAGGCTTCTCCTTCCAAATCCACAGACCTTTCTATTTCCATATACCAGAAGCGGACGCTCCCAGGCCGGTTTACAGTAATCAGCTGCACTTCGTCTGGTCAATTCAGCCCCATCAAAATGATCCGTATGAGAATGTGTTACAAACACAGCTTCCAACTGGCTCAAATCCAGGTTCCACCGCATTTTTTGATAGTAAATATCCGGTGTAAGATCAATTAGAATCTGATCATTGATCAATACGCTGCTGCGGCATCTGGCTTCTGCACTTCCTGCTCTTGCCGTTTTCCGACACAGTTCACAGGTACAAAACATCGCCGGGATTCCTTCTGCTGCAGCCGTTCCGAGATACTGTATTTTCATCAGGCATCGGTCTCCTTCCATACACCTTTTACTGCCTTTCCGTCCATGTCTGCATCCGGGGTAATCCCCAGCCAGGTCAGCATCGTAGGAAGAATATCCGTGATGCACATCTTGTCAATGGTTTTTGCCTGGACATCCTTTCCATAGCTGAAAAATACAGTACGATATCCATCCTCATCCGGAAGATACCCGTGAAGTCCTTTATAGTGACTGACTACTGTATAGTGATGCGCTTTGTCTGCCTCTGCTTCATATCCTGTTTCAAAAGAATAACCATTTACCGCTTCCAGCACGTACTCTGCCTTTTGATCACAACCGTAAGAAGCAAATTCTTCCCGTTCCATGACTGCTTTGACTCCAGGTACCGTCTTAAAATATTCTGCTGCTTCCCGGCACGCCTCTCTGTCATCCTCAGATTCTGCATTTCTCGGATACAGATACGCCATTCCATCACAACCATCCATGTAAACCTGATACTCTTTTAAAAAGCCATCCTGGTAAGTGCTGTATCCCATATCCTGAAGTGCCATATTTCCATGGATCGCATAGGTCACATCCTTTTGTCCATGATCGCCGGTCACCATAAGTGTCACATTCTCATTCTGTGCCTGTCTCCGAT
>CAKRWX010000423.1 GCA_934418055.1 uncultured Lachnospiraceae bacterium | reverse complement strand
CTTCTAAGTACTGGATAAACTGCTTTGGAGCGCTTGGAAGGTTTAACTCCTGTGGAAGGCCCTTGAAGTTTACCATCTTCTCGATCAGCTGCTCTTTGGTTGGTTTCTTTCTGAATTTTACAAATACCGCTGCGGTATGTCCGTTAAGAACTGGAACACGGATGCACTGGCAGGTAATCACCGGCTCCGATGCTTTTACGATCACGCCGTCCTTGATCTCACCCCACAGTCTTAATGGCTCCTGCTCGCTCTTCTCTTCCTCACCGCCGATGTAAGGAATGATGTTGCCTTCCATCTCTGGCCAGTCTTTAAAGGTCTTGCCTGCACCGGAAATTGCCTGATAAGTAGTCGCAACTACCTCATACGGCTCAAATTCTTTCCATGCTGTTAACACTGGGGCATAGCTCTGAATAGAACAGTTCGGTTTTACTGCGATAAAGCCTCTGGTGGTTCCCAGACGTTTTTTCTGGAACTCGATGACCTTGAAATGCTCTGGATTGATCTCCGGAACTACCATCGGTACATCTGGTGTCCATCTGTGGGCACTGTTGTTGGAAACAACTGGTGTCTCTGTCTTCGCATATGCTTCCTCAATGGCCTTGATCTCATCTTTGCTCATATCCACTGCGCTGAACACGAAATCTACGCTTGCTGCTACTTTCTCCACTTCATTGACGTTCATAACAACCAGCTTCTTTACCGCTTCCGGCATTGGAGTGGTCATTTTCCAGCGTCCGCCGACAGCCTCCTCATAAGTCTTTCCTGCAGAACGAGGACTTGCCGCTACGGTAACGACCTCATACCATGGGTGATTCTCTAACAGAGAGATAAATCTCTGTCCTACCATACCTGTTGCGCCAAGTACACCAACTCTCAATTTCTTTTCCATCTGTTTTCTCCTCACATTGCCATTTTTCTTATAGCAGTTTTGTCGTAGACTATCCTATACCAATCTTTGAAAAAAAGCAAGGAAAATTCGTGATAAAAATACATTTGTCCGTGTACTGCGGACTTTCTCATGATTGTTCACGCCTTGCACAAACAATCACGGATTTTGGGGTTCCAGTCTGTGTTTTTCTTTCTTACGCTAAAGAAAGAGCCACTTTCATCATGTTCGTAAATGTAGTCTGACGCTCTTCTGCTGTTGTCACCTCACCTGTGATCTCAGAGTCAGAAATGGTCACGATGCACAGTGCGTTCACACCTGCTGCTGCCGCGTTGGTGTACAGCGCTGCCGCTTCCATCTCCACCGCCAGAACGCCCATATCAGACCAGGTCATACCGCCCTGAACGCTTTTGGCCGGGCCGTAGAACATATCGGAGCTCAAAACATTTCCTACATGATAGGTCAGTCCCAGCTCTTTCGCAGACTCTACTGCCCTGGATAACAGCTCGTAGCTTGCAATGCAGGAATAATCACCCGGAAGACCCATCAGTCTTACATAATTGGAAGTGGTACATGCGCCCATGCCGAATACCATGTCGCGGACGTGGCATTTGGGATTCAATGCGCCTGCAGTGCCTACACGGATCAGGTTCTTACAGCCGTAAAAATGGATCAGCTCGTAAGAATAGATGCCGATCGAAGGACATCCCATACCAGTTCCCATAACAGAGACACGTTTTCCATTGTAGTAGCCAGTAAAGCCCAGCATATTTCTGGTTGCGTTAAACTGCTTTACATCTGTCAGGAAATTATCCGCAATAAATTTCGCACGAAGCGGATCTCCCGGTAACAGAACAGTCTCTGCAATCTCTCCCTCCAGTGCTGCAATGTGTGGTGTTGGTACTTTTGGATTTGCCATAATATTCTTCTCCTTTACATAAATGTCATACTCCAGTTCCTTGTTCCAGCCGGTCCGGAATCTGTCATCCAAACCAGGTCCACCTGCCTGTCAGATTCTTATGATAACCGGACTTTGGTTCCCTTGCCATCCCTCTTGGCGATCTTCAAGCGGTTTAACTGAACTTCTTTCTTCTTATAAAGAATGGTCCCGTCTTCGTCTACCAGGTACAAATGCTCCAGTTCGTCATCCCGCTCCAGCTTGATACCCCGGACACCCTTGGAATTTTTCTTCATTTCTGAAATCTCACTGCATGGGAACCGTAAGAAATAGCCATTTATGGTCTGAAGGACCACATCTCCCTCCGCGGCAGCTCTTACAGTTACCAGTTTATCATCATCCTGGAATTTTGTCGATGCCACAGCCCGGTTATTGGTTATAAATTCTTCTGCCGGAACAACCTTCACCGATGCCATCCTGGTCGCGAAAATCAGCTTTTTGCCCATGATCTGTTCCAGACTGGTCAGCATCAGAATCCGCT
>CAKRWX010000422.1 GCA_934418055.1 uncultured Lachnospiraceae bacterium | reverse complement strand
AGAAGCATAGGCGTTCCCTGACTAAAAAACAGCATCAGCACCGCATTTTTCATCTGCTTTTTGCGAAGCTCCAGCACCTTTTTCTTCCGAGTCGGGCCTTCCGCGCCGCAGTTCCAGCTGTCATTTTCCTCCGGGCCGTCCTTTCCCCGCTCGCCGTTGGCTTCGTTGTGCTTCTCATCATAAGAAACCATGTCCGCCAGCGTAAAACCGTTGGTTCCCGCCATGTAATTGATCACGGCGCTGTCTTCCCGGTTTAATTTCGCCCGGTATGCCAGACGGTTTAAGCTTCCGTCATCGCCCTTTAATACCTGGCGCATATCCCTCAAAAAGCCATCATTGTACCAGCCCAAATGGCGGTGGATTCCTTCGTCCACCCCATTCCAATACTCCGCCCACAGCTTCAGACGGCTTAAATATGGGTCTTGTCCGATCAGTTTTAACGGTGCGTCGCCTACCAGATGGATCCCATCAATGTGGTACTCTCTGGCCCAGTATCGAACGGCGTCCAGCACCATGGACGGATCTTCTTTGCCGCTGACATACAGCTCCAGCACCAGCTCCATGTGATTCTTGTGAAGCTCTCTGACCAGCGTTTTCAGTTCCGTAACCGGGTGTTTCCGTCTGCCGGAACTGTAAGACGCTTTAGGGGCAAATAAAAAGCTGTCGCCGTATCCCCAGTAATTTAATTTTAACGACTGGTTATCCACAATTGATTTGCAGTTGTTCCCTGTTGCTTGTTGTGCTTTCTCCGCCGGTGTTACTTCCTGCTCCGCGCGTTGTTTTCTGTTTCTCTCCAATGCAGCACGACTTCCATTATGGAAAGGACTTCCATCATGCGACTGACCTCTCACCATCCGCATTTCCGCTTCTTCCCGCACCTCGCAAAATTCCGTCGCCGGCATCAGCTCCAGGGTCGTCACGCCCAGTTCTTTCATATATGGAATCTTCTCCATCACCGCCCGGAATGTTCCTCTGTCACGGACATGGGAGCTTGGATGCTTCGTGAAGCCACGGACATGGGCTTTATAGATCACGCAATCCTCATATGGAATCTGGGGCCGTCTGTCCTCTCCCCAGTCAAACACCGTCTGTCCGGCAATCGCCTCCATTTTCCGTTCCATGACTGTCTCTGGATTCTTTTGCGGACTCATCTCCAGGTCCGTCTCCGCTCCCCAGATCTCCCGGCCACGGAATTCTCTCCCGTAAGGATCCGAAAGCCACCCGTCTTCTGTCTGGAATCCATAAATAAATTGTCCTCTGATCTGTCGATCCGTCTCCAGCGTCAGGTTCCACACATCTCCCTGGCAAAGCTCAGGAGACATCTCAAACACAGCCGTCTCCCCCTGTTCCTCCGTCAACACCAGACTGCAGGCGCTTCCCGGCCACTTGACCGATGCATGGATCCTCTTTCCATCAATTGTAAGCCCCATAGGGTAATTTCTGTCTGCTTCTGCCACTACTCTAAACTGCTTCAACCCTGTTCTCCCATATCTGTTCTATTTTTACAATTGTTTTCTCACTTTTTCACGTTCTTCTCTCATTATAAGATATGGGAACGTTTTTTTCCATCATTTTTCTAATTTTCCTGTTCTTCTTCTAACCTTCCCTTTCTCTCACTCTATTTTCAGATAATCCAGCGTCAGCCGCTCAAAAATTTCTTCTTTATGGTCCATAAAGTTCACAAAATATTCCGGATAAACGGAAAGAAGGTGCAGGCCATTTTCGATTACCTTTACCAGCTTCCAATCCTTTTTCCAGTCAATGCACAGGTATAAAATATGATGAATCCGATTATTTCCCCACATTCCAGGAGATTTTAGCTCATAAAGCTCTATCGCCTCCTGACAAGCCAGCTGCAAAGGGCCGAAAAGGATCGCGCATTTGGAGGACGTGTAATAGGAAAAGCGCGCTTCTCCATCTGCAAGATACTGATAAAACTGAAGCCTGGAAGCGTCATCCCTGGTATGCTTAAAGCTTAAAAACTGCAAAAAATTCTCCATATCTGTAAAAAGATAATCTGGATACGTGTGAATCAAAGCGGTCGATGGCAGGTGTTCCCGGAACTGATACGCATAAACCAGGATATGGCTGAAAATCTGCTCCATCTCATTTTTATGGGGCAGAAGCCTGAAATAATGCCACGGCAACGGATAGCTGTAAGCAGAGCTTTTGATATCCATGATCACCGCGTCATAATCACGGAAACAGATGCGTCTGGCCTCATACAATTCCATGGTATCAAACCCTTCAATCAGATGAGAATACCGCGCCATCAGACGGTTTTCCAGCCGTTTGCCAAAGCAGATTCCACTGTCACAGACCAGAATAATCC
>CAKRWX010000421.1 GCA_934418055.1 uncultured Lachnospiraceae bacterium | reverse complement strand
GCAGTACCTCCTCCGATATCTACGATCATGTTACCACATGCCTTGGAAATATCGATGCCAGCGCCAATGGCTGCTGCAACCGGCTCCTCGATGATGGTAACTTCTCTTGCGCCTGCCTGGTAGGTTGCGTCCTCAACAGCCTTCTTCTCAACCTCGGTGGCACCACTTGGGATGCAGACGCTGATTCTTGGTTTTCTTAAGGTTCTCTTGCCTACGGCTTTATTAATGAAATATTTTAACATCTTCTCGGTCACAGTATAATCAGAAATTACACCCTGACGAAGAGGACGGACTGCCACGATGTTACCTGGGGTACGTCCGATCATCAGACGCGCCTCCTCACCAATGGCCATAATCTTGCTGCTGTCACGATCGATGGCTACAACGGAAGGCTCTTTCAGTACAACGCCTTTTCCCTTGATGTACACCAGAATGCTGGCTGTACCAAGATCGATTCCAATGTCGTTTGACATTACCATGCTCTATCTTCCTCCTGTCTTTCCTGACGGTGCTGCCCTCCACGCGCTGCGTAAATGGCAACTGGACGGTTTTTCTCTTCATCCATATGGCGCAAAATGCCATTGCGCCCATAATATCTATATTATATACAAAGTCTGCCAGTTTTTAAAGGGGTTTTTTATTTTTTCTCGTCTTATTTTTCGGTCTTGTTGGTTTCTTACAATTCCTTTCTTGTTTGTTTAAGGGTTTTTAATTAATTTTATTCTTATTTTATAGTGGAGACATATTTCTGTCACAATTTTCCGATATATTATAAGTACGTTATCCGAAAGGGTAACGGGCCTTTGTTTCAAGTAAACCACTTGAAATCACAAAGCTTTTTCATACTCATACCTGCTAAGGGCGATCCTTAGCAGGCCCCCCTTAGAAATTTCCTAAAATATACCTACCATTCCCTTTGAAGATGGCTCCGTGAAAGCGGAGCTATTTTCATGTACCGGATTCTCTCATCTCATACACCCGGTCATATTCCTTCGTCTCCTGATTCTTTACCGTCTCCGACCGGTTTAACGCCAGAAATTTCACCAGTTCATAACAATCGATCCATATCTCGTTATTTCCCTCTTTCTGGGATTCATCGAAAATCAGCTGTAAACCAAAATGCAGATGGGATACCTCAATATTGTTGGTATTTTCTGTCTGACTGTATCCGGTCCGGCCCATATAGCCGATCACATCACCTGCCTGGACCACGCTGCCTTCCTTCAAGGACTTATGATAAGGATAGTTTTTCCGCAGATGGGCGTAATAATAATACCTTTTTTTATCAAAGCTGCGGATACCCAGCCGCCACCCACCATATTGATTCCAGCCGATGGCCTCCACGTAACCGCTCTCCACAGCAACGATCGGGGTTCCCACCTGCCCCATCATATCATGCCCCAGATGTGGGCGTTTGTAGCCATAGCTTCTGGATGCGCCAAAATCGTCATAGTCCTCGTAGGGAAAATACTTTGCAATCGGGGAAAATGCTTTTAACCCATACTTCCGCACCCAGACTTTTTCCGGATCTTCTCCGTCCGGGTTCTCTTCCTTTTTCTGGTTCTCGCCAGCTTCTGATGCCTCTCCGCTATTCTGACTGGCAGTTGTCTCCCCGGTCGCATTTCGCACCGCCGCCTCCGGCGCGTCCTCCTTCGCCACCTGGATCTCAAATTCCCCCACCATGCCGCCCAGGACCGCTGTGTAGGCTTCCAGATAATAGGAATAGTATTTCATGTCCCCTGTCAGTTCTTCCATGGTCTGGCCATCCTGGAGCCTTGAAACCAGTTTTTCCATATCCACCGCCCGATATCTGGAGAAATCCCCTCCATACTTCGCACCCAGATACGCCAGAAGCTCGATCCAGTTGAAATGAATCTCCTTTTGGCAAGTATCCACGTCATAGCGGAAGGCCTTGTACATGGCGTCCTTAGTCACGGTAAAGTCCACCCATTTGATATATTTTTTCTGCTCCTCGTTCTCTGCCGGAGCCGTAGTCTGAAGACTCCTTCCAACAGGGGTCAGACAAAATAGAAACGCAGCCAGAAGCACCGCCTCCAGCGCCATCTCCAGATGCAGAAACTCTGGTTTTTTATATGGATTCAAAAAATCAGCCCCTTTTCAGACATTTGTAGTTAATCTATGTCCCAAAAGAGGCTGATATGTCAGATAACTGTTCTGTTGTTCCACGCGCCTGCTGCGCCAACCGCCCCAAAGCAGGAACCACGGAACAATCTTATTTCCGGATCCGTCCCGCCATATAAAGCTGGTAAATCTCCGCAAGCCGCGGATACGCATACTCAAAAAACATCTGATAGGATTTACAGAAATAATTCCGGTTGGTG
>CAKRWX010000420.1 GCA_934418055.1 uncultured Lachnospiraceae bacterium | reverse complement strand
TAAGATCAAAAAAGTAAAAAATATTTTAAAATAATTGTTGACAAATTTAACATGCTGAGCTATAATAACTATCGTTGTAGCGATGAACTACAAAACAAACGAATATGTGTGTGTAGCTCAGCTGGATAGAGCACTTGGCTACGGACCAAGGTGTCGGGAGTTCGAATCTTCTCACGCACGTAACGAAAAGCCTCAGAGAATGCATCTCTGGGGCTTTTTCTATGTTAATTTTGCAAAGCGATAATGGCGGCTCTGTCAATTTCCACGGATCTACTATTATATATGAAACAGGATGCCAAGGTATTACAAAGCGATTTGGACGATGGATCCTTGAAAGATAGAAGGGGAAAATTTCCATTGGGAAAAAGCACGAAAATCATCTAGGAACTTTATGGGAAGTGCATATTGCAGGAATCTGGCGTGCAGGGTATAATGGGGAATATAGGGTTGTATACAAAAAATACAAAATATCTTGTATAGGAGGACGTAACATGGATATTCGCTATTCTGCAAACCAGAAAGATGTAAAACGCTACACCACAGAGGAACTGAGAAATGAATTTCTGATCACAGATCTGTACGCGCCAAATGAGGTACATGCGGTGTATTCTCATGTAGACCGTATGGTAACCATGGGATGTATGCCAACGACAGAGACAGTTTCTATTGATAAGGGAATCGATTGCTGGAAGAACTTTGGTACAGATTATTTCCTGGAGCGCCGCGAGATCGGTATTTTCAATATTGGTGGCCCAGGTAAGATTGAGGCGGATGACGAGACATTTTCTATGGGTTACAAGGACTGTCTGTACATCACCAAGGGAACCAAGAAGGTGTTATTTTCCAGTGATGACCCGGAGAATCCGGCAAAATTCTATATGGTGAGCGCACCGGCACATACTTCTTACAAGACTACCTTTATTTCCATCAAGGACGCTGCTAAGAGAAATATTGGTGATCAGAAGACTGCTAATAAGAGAACCATCAACCAGTTCATTCACCCGGATGTATTACAGACCTGTCAGCTGTCTATGGGTATGACCGTTCTGGATGAGGGCAATATCTGGAATACCATGCCAGCCCATACGCATGAGCGCCGTATGGAAGTTTATATGTATTTTGACATTCCAAAGGACAATGTGGTGTTCCATCTGATGGGTGAGCCGACAGAGGTTCGTACCATTGTCATGAAGAATGAGGAGGCAGTGATCAGCCCGTCCTGGAGTATTCATTCTGGTGCAGGTACTTCCAACTATACCTTTATCTGGGCAATGGGCGGCGAGAATCTGGCATTTGATGATATGGATACTATGCTTCCGACAGAAATGAAATAATAAAGTTACTGTACACGGGTAGGAATTTTCTGAACTGAAAATTCCGTATGATACAGTAGTGGTAGCAGATTTTGCCGATTTGGAATGCGAAGCATCGGCAAAATCTGTTACAGTTCGTGCAACGCATGAACTGTAACATAATAAAAGCGTAGAGAAAATGCGGCTGATGGCTGTGGCGGAGTGCCGATATGGCATCAGCTGGATGGGATCTATGGGAAATATTCTGGAAAGGAGATCCCTATCATGGAGGAAGTAACTTATAAGAACCGGGAAGAGATGGTCTACCAGGTTCTGAAAAAAGAGATTCTGGACCTGGAATTGAAGCCAGGGCAGTTGATCAAAGAGACGGAGATCTGTGAGCGGTTTTCCGTGTCCAGAACTCCGGTGCGGGATGCGCTGAGGCTTTTGCAGGAGCAGGGGTTTGTGATCACGGTTCCCTATCGGGGGATCTACGTGACGCTTCTCAGCTTAAGCAATATTAAGCAGATGATCTACATGCGGGTGGCGGTGGAGACCATGGTGATCCGGGATTTTTCCAGGATCGCGACGCCGTTAATGATGGAGGACATCTACTATATGCTGCGGAAGCAGAAGGCATTGATCCAGACGCCGGATTTCAAGCCGGAGCAGTTCTATCGTCTGGACGCCCAGATGCACGCCATCTGGTTTGAGGCCACGAAGAAGAAGAAGCTGTGGGATCTGCTGCAGGAGCAGCAGCTTCATTACACCCGGTTTCGTATGCTGGATTTCGTCACAGAGACGGATTTCACCCGGATCATTCAGGAGCATGAGCACATGATCGAACTTCTGGAGAAAAAGGATATTGCCGGGATGGAGACGGCGTTGAAAGATCATCTGTATTTCAGTATGAAGCGGATGCGCCATCAGATCGACGTGGAGTACCGGGAGTACTTTGAGGAAGAAGAGACTGAGGGAAAGTTTGACATCTAGGTAAGTAAAAAGAGGCGGCTGTAAGTATTGAAACAGCCCGCCTCTTTTTGGTATGATAGAGGGGCGGTTGC
>CAKRWX010000419.1 GCA_934418055.1 uncultured Lachnospiraceae bacterium | reverse complement strand
CAGACTCCAATCAAGATCCCGGGACTGAAAAAATATGGAAATATCACTCTGAAACAGGGGCTGGTAGATTCCATGGTGCTCTATGAGTGGATGACCGCAGGACTTGAAGGGGATGTCGAGAGAAAGACACTTACGATCACGCTCTTAGATATTGCGGGAAGCCCGGCGGCATCCTGGCAGATTATCAACGCATGGCCGGTAAAATATACGGCACCAGATTTTAATGCGACCTCTTCGGAAGTAGCAATTGAGAGTCTGGAGATTGCCCATGAAGGCATGACAAGAGTATCATAAATCAGAATAAAGTGTAAACGATCGGCTGGGCAGCATAGACAAATGGGAAAATTTCTCTGGTTTATGCCGCCCGGCTGAACCTGCAAGAAAGGGGAACGACATGGCATTTCAAACCGAATTTACATTTACTCTTCCCAGAGGCTATATTGATGATATTATAGAGCCTCACGAAACGAGGAGAAAAGTGATTGAGGCGTTGCGCATGTTTGAAGGAAAAACAGTGGAGCGCCCAAACAGGAAGCATGGAAATATGCCATTGTAACAGAAAAGAGGTAAAAATATGGGAATGAAGACCCTGGTGCTTATATTGCTGGTTTTATGTTTATTTGAACTGATTCTTATTATCAGCAATTATGGCAAGGCAAAAAGCAGAAACAGACCTGAAAAAGCAGAAATCGGTGGAGCGCCTGTATGTGGGGAAGCGTGGCTTGAGCATGCAAGAGTCAATAATATGAAAAAATTCACTGTAAAAAGGTGAAAGACATTTAAAAATAATATATCATATTAGTGGTATAACGGAGGGATACAAATGAACGAGTATATTGCGCAAATATCATTTGCAGTATTGATTTTAGTCTTCGTCATAGGAGCATTTAAGAAAAATCCAATCCAGATCGGAATTCTTGGATTTGCAGCAGCATTTTTGCTGGGAAAAGTATCTGGATATAAAGATGCAGATATTATGAAATTTTTCCCAACAGTATTATTTGTACGTCTGTTTTGCATTTTGTTTTTCTTTTCTATCCCACAGGTGTGTGGATCCATTGAACTTCTGGCTAAAAAGATGGTTACAAAATTTAAGTGCAGCCAGAGATACATGCCTTTTGTATTGTTCTTTACCGGATTTATACTGGTATCCTGTGGCGTTCAGAATACTGCCTGTACAGCAATCCTGACAGGTGTTGCTATTTCTATTGCATTATCAATGAAAGCTAATCCACAGCTGTTTGCGTTATCTGCTGCATTAGGAAACTGCTGCGGTTCATACAGCCCGATCAATGAATTTGCATCCAATATTGCATTTGCCTGTGAAACCGCAGGTTTAACATACAGCCCCAATTTAGTTTATGGACTGAACCTGATCGCATACGGCGTAACCTTCCTGGCAGTATACTTCTTCTTTGGAGGTTACAAGGTACCGGCAGAAAACCAGGTGGTCGACAGAAACCAGAAACTGGAAAAATTCAACCGCAGACAGATTATCAGTTTAATTGGTATTCCGGTGATCGTAGCGTTAGTTCTGATCCTGAATGTGGATGTGGGCTGGGCAGCTTTGATCGTAGCTATCGCATGTATTTTACTTGGTGCAGCACCATGTACAGCAGTATTAAAAGGTGTTTCTCTTAATTTGTTGATCCTTATCTGCGGAATTGGAACACTTGTAAATATTATTGGTGAATTAGGTGCATTTGGAGTATTAAGCGGCCTGCTGGCAAGCGTTATGAATTCAGTTACCATGACACCTCTCATGTGTCTGACATCCAGCATTTTCAGTTTATTTACCCTTGGAAGACTTGTAATTCTTACATTGGTACCGACTCTTCCGGAAATGCTGGCAAAGATCCCAAATGTATCTTCCATAATCCTGATCTCGGGAGTAAGTGGTGCAGCCTTATCTGCAAGCGTAGGTCCTCTTTCTACAACCGGTGCGCTGATCATGGCAAACCTTACCCAGATGGAAGGAGAGGAAAAAGGAACATCTTATTATAATAAACAATTACTTGCTGGAGTATTCTGTGCAGTTGTTTTTGCAGCAGTTTATCTGGTGCTGGGACTGGTACTTGGCGGAATGATCCAGTAAGAGAAAAATAAAGTCTGAAAGGATGAAAAAATGAAATTATTTGATGCTTCTGTTTTGAAAGGTGCAATTGATATACATATCCATGTGGGACCGGACTATTCTCCCCGCTATGCAGACGCGATCACTCTGGCAGAGGAAGCAAGGGATGCCGGAATGCGTGCCATCGTGATCAAATGCCATTTACAGAGTACGATTATGGCAGCTCAGGCAGCTAATCAGGTAGTACCAGAAGTACAGACCATTGGCACGATCAGTCTGAATGATACAAC
>CAKRWX010000418.1 GCA_934418055.1 uncultured Lachnospiraceae bacterium | reverse complement strand
ACAGGCGTGGGGGTATGTATGCCGCTGATCCTGATCGTATCCGCTTTTGCAGCCTTAGTGGGAAGCGGCGGTGCGCCGAGAGCTTCCATTCTCATGGGCAAACAGGAGCATGACCAGGCAGAGCAGATCTTAGGCAACTGTTTCGCCCTGCTGTTTCTGATTTCCGTTGTCCTAACGGTGATCCTTCTGGCCTTTAACCGGCCGATCCTTCTGGCTTTTGGTGCCAGTGAAAATACCATCGGCTACGCAACTGATTACATGAATATTTACGCCATCGGAACCATTTTCGTGCAGATGACCTTAGGCATGAATATGTTCATCACCACCCAGGGATATGCGAAAACTGGTATGCTCTCCGTGCTGATCGGAGCTGTGATCAACATCATTTTAGACCCGATCTTCATCTTCGCCATGGGAATGGGCGTCAAAGGCGGTGCGCTGGCAACGGTGATCTCCCAGGCGGCCTCCTGTATCTGGGTACTTTCCTTCCTCTGCGGAAAAAAGACCCAACTGCGGTTAAAAGTGTCCAATCTGAAACTGAAAAAATCCGTGATTCTTCCGTGCGTGGCTCTGGGAGCGGCAACGTTTGTGATGCAGGCCAGCGAGAGTATCATTTCCGTCTGCTTTAACTCTTCCCTGTTAAAATACGGCGGCGACGTGGCGGTCGGCGCTATGACCATCCTGACCAGCGCCATGCAGTTTGCCATGCTGCCAATGCAGGGGATCGGACAAGGCGCCCAGCCGATCATGAGTTTCAACTACGGCGCAGGAAAGATCGACCGTGTGAAGAAAGCGTTCTGGCTGCTGTTGAAGGTCACATTTGCTTACTCGACCCTGATCTGGCTGGCTGTGATGGTCTTCCCGCAGGTATTTGTGGGACTGTTTACCTCTGACGTCACCCTCCTGGTATTTACCAAGACTGCCATCCGTATTTACATGGCCTGCGTCTTCCTTATGGGCATCCAGATTGCCTGCCAGATGGCATTTACCTCCATTGGCTGTGCCAAAGAGTCCATTCTCGTGGCGGTTACCCGTAAATTTATCCTGCTGATCCCATTGATCTATATCGTTCCTCTGATCTGGAGATCCAATCAGACGTTTGCGGTGTATTTAGCTGAGCCGATTGCGGACTTCTTCGCCGTATCCTTTACGGTGATCCTGTTCAGCAGACAATTCAAAAAAGCACTGGAAAAAGCGCTGGAGAAAGCCCCGGAATCTTCTGCCCAGGCGTAATCCAATAACTCCCAACACTGCTCTTTTTCATAAGGGCAGTGTTTTTTTATCTCCCTCTTGTTCTTTTCTCTTCTTTGCAGTAAAGTAATAAACAGCGTCTAACTGTCTTTCCTATTAACAGCTATGACAAACTTTCATTTACATACGAGGAGAAACCATATGAAAAATCAAGAAAATCTGCCGTTATTCCGCGGCGAGCTGGCCCTGCTTCTGGCAGTGTTAGTCAACAGCTTTGGTGTGGTACTGATGCTCTATTCCGGCGCCGGCATCTCTGCCATCTCCAGTGTCCCTTACGCCTTTTCCGAGGTGTGGCCATTTTTCACCCTTGGTACCTGGACCTATCTGTTCCAGGCCGCTCTGATCGTAAGCCTGATGATCCTGCGGAAACGCTTCGTCCCCATGTATCTGTTCAGCTTCGTGGTAGGCTTTTTCTTCAGCGAACTGTTGGATATCCACAAAGCATGGATCGGCATCCTGCCCTACACCCTGCCTATGCGGTTTGTATATTTTATCATCAGCTACCTGCTGCTCTGCATCGGTATCGCTTTTTCCAACCGCTGTGGACTGCCTATCATTCCGACAGATCTTTTTCCAAGAGAGCTGGCACAGATCACAGGGATCTCCTATCCAAAGATCAAGATCAGCTACGATGTGATCTGCCTGCTCACCACAGCGGTCCTGACCTTCTTGTTCTTAGGCCACATCAAAGGTCTGGGCATCGGAACCATCATGGCGGCATTTACCATGGGAAAAAGCATCGGCATGATCGGAAATATCTTAGACAGACATTTCCGTTTTGCTACGGCCAAAGACTTAAAAAAGGCTTGACATTTATCACCCTTGTTGCTATTATTGCTTTAAACCAGTGAAGAGGAAGTTGTACCATACAAAACAGCCACACAGAGAGTCCGGGGTGGTGGAATCCGGATAGGGTGTCATGGTAAGTGGGCCTCAGAGGGCAAGGTGAAAAAGGAAGACCGGGTGACGGATCGGACTTTAGTAGCTGCGACGCAGATGATCAGCGTTAACGGATCAGGAATGTAACTGCATTCTGTAAAGAGTGGGTGCACATGCACCAAACAAGGTGGTACCGCAGGTATATAATAGCCTGTCCTTGAACAATCCGTTCATGG
>CAKRWX010000417.1 GCA_934418055.1 uncultured Lachnospiraceae bacterium | reverse complement strand
GCTCGTCCGCGATCAACAGCTTGGGGTTGAGTGCCATCGCCATCGCGATCATCGCGCGCTGGCGCATGCCACCGGAAAGCTGCCCCGGATACTGCTTTTCCAGTCCGGAAAGCCCGAACCGCCCGATCATTTCCCCGACCTTCGGATTTTTCACATCCCCAGCCAGTCCCGCAGCAATATTTTCCTGAACAGTCATATTGGGAAACAGCGCATAATTCTGAAATAAATATCCGATCCTTCTTTTTTGTGGTTTTATGTTAACCTTTTGACTTTTATCAAACAGGATTCTCTGCTCTGTTCCTTTCTGAATGGAAATCAGCCCCTCATCCGGCGTCACGATCCCGGCAATGGATTTCAATGTCATGCTTTTTCCACAGCCGGACGGACCTAGGATGCCTAAACACCCGCCATCTGCCTGCAACTTCACATCCAGACGGAACCTTTTTAGCTGTTTCTGGATCTCTACATCCAGTCTTGTCTGTAACTGCTGTTCTTTCCTGTACACAATCTTCTCCCATTTATAACTGTCCGTTTCACGCAAGCACTTTTACTCTGCCGCTATTTCGGTAATTCTGACTGCTTCCTTTACCGGCTCTTTTTCTGGCTGTACCACATGACGCCATTCATCAGAAATACCGATAAAAATGCGATCACCACAATGATCGCCACATACGAATAAGCGGCTTCCATGTTGCCAGCCGCTACTTCCGAGTAAACCGCCATGGGAAGAGTCCTGGTCTTTCCTGCGATATTGCCTGCGATCATAGCCGTAGCGCCAAACTCGCCAAGCCCTCTTGCGAACGCCAGCACGCCGCCACTGACCACTCCCGGCACCGCATTGGCCAGCAGCACCTTCCGGAAAATGGTCCATTCTCCCATGCCTAAGGTTCTTGCCGCCTGTACCAGGGTATCGTCCACCTGCTCAAAGGCGCCTCTGGCCGACCGGTACATCAGCGGAAAGGACATGACCACCGCCGCCAGCACCGTAGCTCCCCAGGAAAATGCGATTTTTACGCTGAAATACTCCAGAAAAAACTGGCCAACCGGCCGTTTCACTCCAAACACATACAACAGGAAAAATCCCGCTACCGTCGGCGGAAGCACCAGCGGAATGGTGAAAATACCATCCAGAATGGTTTTCACCAGCGGATGGGAGATCCGGACCACCATCCAGGCGGCCAGAATCCCCATAAAAAATGTAAACACGATGGACAGGCCCGCTGTCCTCATAGATATCAGAATCGGAGACCAGTCCATGGTCATTTTCCCCCTCGTTATTCTCCTTTGCTGAAACCGTATGCCTCAAATACCTTCATAGCCTCGTCGGTTGTTAAAAATTCCACAAAGTTTGCTGCCACCTCTGCGTTGGCGCTGTCTTTTACCACTGCCACCGGATAGATCACCCTGGTCTTTAAGCTTCCCTCCGGAGCCTCTGCCACAACCTCCACCTGGTCTGCCATGCTCGCAGCGTCTGTTGCGTAAACGATACCTGCGTCAACGCTTCCTGCTGCCACCTGGCTTAATACCTCAGTCACGTTAGTTCCAAAGCTGGTCTTATCCTGGATCTGATCCCACAGCCCTAAATTCGTCAGGGCTTCCTCGGAATACTGACCTGCCGGAACACTGGCCGGATCGCCTAGGGCGATGCTGTCTGCTTTTACAATATCCTCAAAAGACTGGATTCCTTTGTCGCTGCCAGTTGGAACGATCAGAACGATCTTATTTTCCAGAAGGTCTACGATGGAATCACTGTCGATCATGCCTTCCTCATCCAATGCCTTCATCTGTTTTTTCGCAGCAGACATAAATACGTCTGCCTCTAAGCCTTCCTCGATCTGGGTCTGCAGTTTGCCTGAGCTGTCATAGGTGCCTTTCACCGTCACGCCTGGATACTGCTCCTCAAACATTGGGATCAGCTCTTCCTCATATGCGTTCTTTAAGCTGGCTGCTGCTGCCACTAAGATCTCGGTCTCCTCAGCCGCTTCCGTCGCTGCCACACTGCTCTCTGCAGCGGTAGTCTCGTCCTTTGCCGCCTCAGCTGCAGTTCCGGTCTGCGCTGTCTCAGCTGCAGCCGTTTCTGTCTTCTGTCCTGCTCCTGATCCGCAGCCTGCTAACGCTCCGGATACCATCACAGCTGCCATCACAGCCGCCACTCCCTTTTTCCATGTTTTTCTCATAATCCAATCTCCTCTTGTTCTTTTTTTATCTCAGTGGGGGATAGGTCTCCGACGACGTTCGACTTGAACTTCCATTCACCGGCTCGTTAAGCGGTTCATTTCCATTATTTTTACTATTTTGCAGCACAGTTGGTGGCACTGCCTGTCAGGATATCAAGACCGTGGCCCAGCGCTCCAATCGCATACTCCAGACA
>CAKRWX010000416.1 GCA_934418055.1 uncultured Lachnospiraceae bacterium | reverse complement strand
GGTCAATGATCTGTAAAATTTTCTCCATATCAGTTACTTCACGGTCTTTTCTTCTCATATTATAAAGATTATACAATAGCTGATTGCGAAATTTAGAAAAGAAACTCTCAACAAAAGATATAAAGGTTTGTGATAAATAACAAGAAACAAAAATGAAATAAAATTTCATAATAGAAATAAATGACAAAAAATATTGAAATAGAATTACATTTATGGTAAGATACACCTATAAGCGCTTATACCTTTAAAGAGAACGTTAGAAATCAGGAAAGAGGGGGTTTTTTATGCATGGAATTTCTGTAGGATTCATGGTACTTGTTATTCTGTATACGATCATTGCGGTAGCGGACCAGATCTCCATCCAGAGTGGAATCTACACACCATTATTCGCCGCAACCTTCGTAGGTTTACTGTTAGGAGATCTTCAGACAGGTCTGATCATCGGCGCAACACTTCAGTTGATGACACTTGGTGTTGCTACATACGGCGGCGCAACCGTTCCAGACTATTTATCTGGCGCCATTATGGGAACCACATACGCGATTATTTCCGGCGAGGGCGCTGAGTATGGTATCGCATTGGCAATCCCGATCGGTCTGTTACTGACCCAGATGGATATTTTAGGTAGAATGAGCAACTCTTTCTTCCAGCACTACGCAGACCGCTGTGCAGAGAGAGGTGACGATAAAGGTGTTGAGCGCGCCAACCTGTTAGGTTTTATTCCGTGGGCACTTTCCCGTGTCATTCCAGTTACCATCGGTTTAATGTTTGGTGAGGCAGTGGTAAGCAGCATCAACGCATGGATCCCAGCATGGTTCATGACCGGTTTAAAGACCGCAGGCGCGATTCTCCCGGCTATGGGTATGGCGATCCTGATGCACTACCTTCCAATTAAAAAATACTTCGCATACTTTATCATCGGTTTCGTGATGTTAGCTTACGCAGGATCTATGTTCAGTGTCATGGCAGCAGCTCTTCTGGGTCTGGCATTTGCAGCGATCCATTTCACCAGAGCGAAAGACAGCGCACAGCAGGTGGTCTCTGCAGATGGTATGATTCGAATCGACGATGAGGAGGTAGAGATCAATGGCTGATAAGATGGAAAACACCAAACTGACCAAACAGGACATTAAAAAAGTCTATTTAAGAAACTTATTTGCCCTTCAGTATGGCTGGAACTACGAAAAAATGCAGGGTTTGGGCTATACTTACGTGATCATGCCAGCCTTAAGACGTCTCTATGGCAATGATCCAGAGAAGATGAAACGTGCGTTAAAGATGCACTTATCTTATTTTAACACCACACCGGCTATGGCACATCTGATCACTGGTGCCGATATCGCCATTGAGGAAGAGTTAGGAATCGAGTCTGAAGAGACCGTTATGGCAGTGAAAACCGGTCTGATGGGACCTTTAGCAGGTGTCGGCGATACCTTATTTATCGCTATTTACCGTGCAATCGTATTCTCTATCGCCGCTTACATTGCGCTTCAGGGCAACCCAGTTGGACTGATCGTTCCATTATTGGCTTGCTGTGGTATCTTATGGGTAAGATACAAATTTACTTACATTGGTTACAATTCCGGTCGTAAGCTGGCTACCAGCTTCGCTGACAAACTGGCTCCGATCACTGAGGCTGCAAGTATCCTTGGTCTGACCGTAGTCGGCGCATTGATCCCGTCTGTTGTGAAATATTCTACAAACTTAACCTTCACCATGGGCGAAGTTACCTTTGCAGTACAGGATATGTTAGATAAGATCCTTCCTTGCATGCTGCCATTGGGTATTGTTATGCTGTGCTACTGGTTATTAGGTAAGAAAAAAGTCAATTCTACCCGCCTGATCTTCATCCTGATCGCGCTGGGAATGGTTCTTGGAAATCTTCAGAACATGCTGACATTTGTAGCAGGATTGTTTTAAGGACGGAGGTGTAGTATGATGATAGGTATCATAGTTTCTGGACATGGCAATTTTGCGACAGGTGTGACTTCTGCAGTGAGATTACTGGCGGGAGAGCCGGAACAGTATGTGGCAGTTGATTTTCTTCCGGAGTACTCTGCAGATCAGTTAAAGGGCAAACTGCAGGAGGCTGTAGAGGGTTTAAAGGAATGCGGAAGCGTTCTGATCTTAACCGATTTAACGGGTGGAACACCTTATAATGTGGCTTCTAAGCTGCGTATGGAGAGTCTGACATCTGGCAATGGCTCGCAGATCGAGGTGATCGGCGGCGTGAACTTAGGCGGTGTGATCGAGGCGGTCATGACCCGTCAGATGGAGTCTGACCTGGGCAAACTGGCTGCAGCAGTGGCCAAGGCGGCAAAGGGCCAGGTAGTCCGTTTCCGCACCGAGGAAGAGGCAGCGAAGGATCAGGCAGAAAG
>CAKRWX010000415.1 GCA_934418055.1 uncultured Lachnospiraceae bacterium | reverse complement strand
AGCTGTGATACACTGCTGCTGTCCGTAGGTCTGATTCCGGAGAATGAACTGACCAAAGAGGCAGGTGTGGAGATGAACCGCGTGACCTCCGGACCGAATGTCAATGACCAGTTAGAGACCAGTGTGGAAGGCGTATTTGCCTGCGGAAACGTACTGCATGTGCACGATCTGGTCGATTACGTATCTGAGGAGGCCACTCTTGCAGGAACCAATGCGGCAGCTTATGTGAGATCACAGAATGGAGAGACAGAAGCAAAGGCAGAGTCTCATACAGTGACTCTGAAGGCAGAAAACGGTGTGCGCTATACCGTTCCGCAGACCATCGACATCAACAATATGAGAGACCAGGTCGTTGTGCGCTTCCGTGTGGCAGACGTATACCGCGACCGCAGTATCAGTGTATATCTGGATGGAGGCCGCGTACAGGCACGAAAGAAAAAGGTGCTGGCGCCGGGCGAGATGGAGCAGGTGATCTTAAAGAAAGAAGATCTGCAGAAGTATCCAGACTTAAAAGAAATCGTGATTTGTACGGAGGTGGAATAAGATGGAGAAGAGAGAACTGATCTGTATCGGATGTCCGCTGGGCTGTCCTCTGACTGTGACAATGGAAGGTGAGCAGATCACGGTAACCGGAAATACCTGTAAGCGTGGTGAAATCTATGCAAAGAAGGAAGTTACCAATCCGACCCGTGTGGTGACCTCCTCGGTTCATGTAAAGAATGGCGAGATCGCCATGGTTTCCGTAAAGACAAAGAGTGACATTCCGAAAGATAAGATTTTTGCCTGCATGAAAGAGATCAGTGCAGTTTCTGTTCCTGCTCCGGTCCATATTGGAGATATTGTGATCGAAAACTGCGCGGGAACCGGAGTGCCGGTCATTGCGACTAAGAACGTCGAGAAAGCATAAGGGAAATATAAAGAACCTATAAAGAAAATACAGATATCGCAGTGTATGCGGTTGTGATGGCCCTGCCCGTATAGACATGCGGGCGGGGCTGTGTTATGATACAAGATGATGACAGGAGGACAGGAAGATGAAAGTATATGCACATAGAGGTTACAGCGGAAGATATCCGGAAAATACCATGCTGGCCTTCAGAGAGGCAGAAAAGACCGGCTGCTACGGCATTGAGCTGGATGTGCAGCTCACAAAGGACGGTGAGGTCGTGATCATCCATGATGAGCGGGTGGACCGGACAACGGACGGAACCGGCTGGGTGAGAGATTTTACCCTTGAGGAGTTAAAGAAGCTGAACGCGGCAGCAGTATGGAGCGGAAAGTATGGTTTTGAACCGATCCCGACTCTGGAAGAATACTGCAGGTGGGTGAAGAATACGAACATGGTAACAAATATTGAAATCAAATCCGGTGTGTACTACTATGAAGAACTGGAAGAGAAAACCCTGGCTCTGGTGAAGAAATACGGTCTGGAGAAGAGAATCGTATTCTCATCCTTCCTGCATTCCTCCATTACCCTGCTCCGCAAACTGGCACCCGAGATTCCATGCGGCGCGCTGGTGGAGTATGATGACCTGGGAAATCCCGGCTACTATTGTGAAAAGTTTGATTTTCAGTACTATCATCCGGGCGTGAAGGCTTTGACGGAAGAGATGGTAAAGAGCTGTAAGGAACACGGGATCCCGTTAAATGTCTGGACGATCAACGATATGGGCGCCCTGGAGCAGATGTATGAGTGGGGCGTAGAAGGCGTGATCAGCAATTACCCAGGTGTATGCAAAGGATGGATTGACAGTAAAAAATGATAAAAGCGATTGATTTGTTGGAAATGTCACCGGTGATCGCAGCGATTAAAGATGATGCCGGTCTGAAAAGATGCCTGGGTACGGAATGCCAGGTGGTGTTTATTCTGTATGGAAATATCTGTAATATCAAGGACATTGTCGCAGAGCTGAAGGCACATGGAAAATGTGCCATGGTACATGCGGATCTGGTCCAGGGACTCGGATCCAAGGAGGTGGCAATCGACTTTATAAAGGAGCAGACCGGGGCAGACGGTATTATCAGCACCAAGCCAATGCTGGTGCGCAGGGCCCAGGAACTGAAAATGTTCGGGATTCTTCGCGCTTTTATCATTGACTCTATGGCAGTAGCCAATACCCAGAAGATGCTGGATACCTTTCGACCGGATATGATCGAGATCATGCCGGGTGTGATACCAAAGATCATAAAGAACCTTCGCGGCATCACCGATATCCCTCTGATCGCAGGAGGACTGATCTCGGAGAAGAAAGAGGTTCTGGAGCTGTTTGCAGCAGGAGCTGACGCAATCTCTACAACCAGACAGGAACTCTGGTATATTTAAAAAGTGATTGACATTTTCCATGAAACTGCATACAATAACAAAACAGACAGTTCGTTTGTACCATCCTGTCTATAA
>CAKRWX010000414.1 GCA_934418055.1 uncultured Lachnospiraceae bacterium | reverse complement strand
ATCCATCTTAAGCGATGTGGTGCGGGATATCAGCGGCTATATGGATCAGTTTTCCTTTGATGAGGAGGCGTTTGTCCAGATGGAGAAGCGGCTGGATCTGATCCATAATCTTCAGGCGAAATACGGAAGCACCATCAGTGAGATCATGGAGAAGCTGGAAGAGAAGCGGAAACGCTTAGATGACCTGGAACATTTTGATCTGATCAAGGCCCAGAAGGAGAAAGAACTGGAGAAGACGGAAGGAGAATTGGAGAAGCTGTGTACAGAACTTTCCCAGATCCGTCAGGGCGCGGCGAAGATTCTGACCGAGAAGATCCGTCAGGGACTGGAAGATCTGAATTTTATCGATGTGGCCTTCGAGATGGAGTTTCGACGGTTGGAACAGTACACAGCCTCTGGTTTTGACGAGGCGGAATTTATGATTTCCACCAATCCTGGTATGCCGGTGCGCCCACTTGGTATGGTAGCTTCTGGCGGTGAGCTTTCCAGAATCATGCTGGCGATCAAGGCAGTGTTGGCGGATACCGATGATATTCCGACCCTGATCTTTGATGAGATCGACACTGGTATCAGCGGAAGAACCGCACAGAAAGTATCAGAGAAGCTTTCTTATATTGCCAGAAACCATCAGGTGATCTGTATTACTCATTTACCACAGATCGCAGCTATGGCAGATACGCATTTTGAGATTGCCAAGTCCGCAGCAGCCGGCAGTACCACAACCACCATTCATCCGTTGTGTGGGGATGAGATGGTGAAAGAACTGGCCCGACTTCTTGGCGGCGCAAAAATAACGGACGCTGTCTATGACAACGCCCGTGAGATGAAAGTTCTGGCTGACCAGAGCAAGCTATATAAAACGGTAAACAATTAACGCCAGAACCACGCCGATCAGGCTGGCTAAGGTAATTTTGATGGACAGTCCGAAGGTGATGATCAGAACGCCCAGATCCAGCACCAGCGGATCATTTAACCCGAAGGACTGTCCGAAATTCAACCAGGACAGCGCCGGGACGGAAGAAGCCAGACTGCCGATAAAGCCGCCCAGCACGATGCCGGAAAGCAGTAAAAGAAGCAGAATCCAGAAATTTTTGTTTCCAAAGTTTTTCATATGCACATCCCCATTTATAAAGTCAAAATGATTGTTCCATTGCTCTAAGTTTATCACAACAAAAATCCATTAACAACTATTGACATCTAAAAAATAACAGTCTGTTTTCAGAAACCATGACACATACTACCTATGTAAAGATGATAGAAAATGTTTCGCAGATTGACATTGAGCTTATGCTGGATGCGGACGATTCATCCGGTTTGCGTATGGATCAGCGCTGACCGTAAAAAGAAGCAGGTAGCAGTTAACGAACACACAGGAGGCGTGGCATGGGAAAAAGACAGATTGCGGGAGTGGGTGGAATCAATAGAAATTGTGGAATGAATCAGGAGCATAGAGAATGCAGGAGAGGGAAGCTTTATAGGAAGATTCGTCTGCTTTTTACCGGAACCGTGCTTCTTGGCGCAGGGATTGCGGGATTTTATGGTTATACCCTGCGGCAGATCCCGGATAAGGTCAGTATCGTGGAAAACCGGGAAGAGACCATGCGTCTGGATCTTCCATTTCAGGTGACGCTGCAGAGTGAGAGTGAGGAGGTGGTCCTGGGCGGTAATCCGGCCATCCCGGAGGATCAGATCACCATTATCCGCAATGAGCCCTTTCAGCTAAAAGGGAAAAGCCAGGGCAATTACCAGCTTGGTGTAGATTTGTTCGGCATGATCCGCTTGAAAGAGATCCAGGTGGATGTGGTGGAGACCCAGTATGCCATTCCCTGCGGTACTCCGGTGGGAATCTATCTGAAGGCAGATGGCATTATGGTGATAGGAACGGGAAAAGTGACCGGGGAAAACGGGGAGACCCTGGAACCGGCGGCGGGAATCTTGAAAAGCGGCGATTACATTGAAGCAATCAATGGGAAAAAGCTGGAGACCAAGGAGCAGCTTGCCACGGCAGTATCGGAACTGGATGGAAGTGAGGCAAGACTAACCGTCCGCCGGGGAGAAGAACATATGGAGGTGGCCATGGATCCGGTGATAACAGAGGATGGAACAGAAAAGCTGGGTATCTGGGTCCGGAGTGATACCCAGGGGATCGGTACCATGACTTATCTGGACCTTAATGGCCGTTTTGGTGCTTTGGGTCATGGCATCAGTGATTCTGATACGGGAGAACTGGTGGAAATCTCCGATGGGAACCTCTATGATACAAGGATCGTAGGGATCGAAAAAGGCAGTACCGGCAATCCTGGTGTCATGTCCGGTGTGATCTACTATGGTCCGGGTACTTTGATGGGTGAGATTACCGCCAATACTGACCAGGGGATTTTTGGACAGGTCAATCAGCGTTTA
>CAKRWX010000413.1 GCA_934418055.1 uncultured Lachnospiraceae bacterium | reverse complement strand
CGTCACACCAGGCCAGTTAAAGAAAGAAAAAGCAGGAAAATAAAGAAATTGTATATGGATTCGAAAAAAAGCAAATTTCAAAAGGCCGTTTTTGCCTATGAAGTCTGCTTTTTTTCTATATATTTTTGGAAAATACAGGTGTTATGATATAGGCACAGCAAACGAACCGGGGCCTGAACGGACGGGGGTAACCAACAGGGTCAGGCAGCCGGAAATCAAGTGAGAAGGGAGCTACAACATGAAGAAAAGAAAGTATGCGTTACTGATGGCAGCAGCTATGGCAGCAACCTCTTTAGCAGGTTGTGGAAGTTCTGGAAGCAGCCAGACACCAGAGACCACTGCAGCGCCGGAGACCACAGCAGCAGCGGGGGAGACCACAGGGGCGGCAGAGACACCGACGGAATTTACCTATCCGATGGCAGCCGGAGATAAATTACAGTATTGGTGTGATCTAACAACTACGGTTTCCGCCAATTATGCGAATTTAGGTGATACCCCATTTGGACAGGGCTGGCAGAAGAACACCGGAGTGGAGATTGAATTCTTACATCCACCGACAGGTCAGCAGAAAGAGCAGTTCAGCCTGATCTTAGCAGACGGCAATCTTCCGGATTTAATGGAGTACAACTGGACAGTTGATTATCCAGGAGGACCGGAGAAAGCCATCAAGGACGGCGTGATCATTCCATTAAACGATGTGATCGATCAGTATTGCCCGAACTTAAAGAAATATCTGGAAGAGAATCCGGACATTGACCGTATGATCAAGACGGATGAGGGACATTATTATGTATTCCCGTTCATCCGCGGTGATGAGAACCTGATGAATACCATCGGTCTGATGGTAAGAAAAGACTGGCTAGACGAGCTTGGCATGGAAGTACCAACCACCATTGATGAGTGGCATGACGTGCTGACTGTATTTAAGAATGAGAAAGGCTGCACAGCACCATACAGCTTTGAGTATACCAACAACCAGTATTTAGGCGCAGATCCATTTGTAGCGGCATTTGGCGCAAACCGTTCCTTCTATTTAGGAAGCGATGGTAAGGTACATTTCGGAGCAACAGAAGCCGGATTTAAAGATTATCTGGCAACTATGCAGCAGTGGTACAGCGAAGGGTTAATCGACCCGGATCTGGCAACCTTAAAGAACGATCAGGTCAGTGCGAAAATGACCAATGGCCAGGCAGGTGCATCCATGGGCCAGGCCGGAAGCCGTATGGGAACCTGGACAACGGCAGCCCGCACCACAAATCCAGAGTTTACCTTAGTTCCAGCTCCAGTTCCAACCTTAGTAAAAGGCGAGAAAGCAGAAATGGGTTACATCGAGAATCCATTCTCCGGAAGAGCCAGCGTAGCCATCACCACTTCCTGCAAGGATGTAGAGCGTGCCGCAAGACTGATGGACTGGGCATATGGCGAAGAGGGCCATATGTACTTTAACTTCGGTACCGAAGGCGAGTCCTACACCATGGTGGACGGATATCCAACCTACACCGATCAGATCTTAAAGAACCCAGATGGACTTCCTGTTTCCCAGGCGATGTCTGCATACATCCGTGGTAATTATAACGGACCATTCGTTCAGGATATCCGCTACTTAGAGCAGTACTACACTTTGGATGAGCAGAGACAGACTCCAATCGTATGGGGTGAGTGCAATGGTGCAGCACATACCATGCCTCCGATCACACCAACCTCTGATGAGAGTAAGGAATTCTCTACCATCATGAATGAGGTCAATACTTACCGTGATGAGATGATCCTGAAATTCATCTTTGGCACTGAGAGCATTGACAATTTTGATACTTATGTAAAAAATATTGACAATATGGGTCTGGCCAGAGCACTGGAAATCGAGAATGCAGCGCTTGACCGCTACAATTCCAGATAGGAAAACCGGAACCAGGAACAATTAAAAAGGGCTGTCTTGCGGGATGGCCCTTTTCTGTTCCAACGCCGCAAAAAAAGGAGATATGATCGTATGAAAAATAAGAATACCAGAGGTACACTGACGTACCGTCTGAGAAGAGACTGGATCAGAAACCGCTCCCTCTATATTATGGTGATACCGGTTCTGCTATTTTACTTATTATTCCATTATAAACCAATGTATGGAGCAATCATTGCGTTTAAGGATTATACGCCTGCATTGGGTGTAGCAAAGAGTCCATGGGTAGGTTTGGCTAATTTTGTCCGTTTCTTTAAGAGTGTTTATTTTGTGAGACTGATCAAAAATACCATATTGTTAAGTGTATACAACCTGATTTTCGGATTTCCGGCTCCGATCATCCTGGCTTTGCTTCTTAATGAAGTCCGGAACAAACATTTCAAAAATGTGACACAGACCATTACTTACCTGCCGCACTTTATTTCCCTGATCGTTGTGACTGGTATGTTG
>CAKRWX010000412.1 GCA_934418055.1 uncultured Lachnospiraceae bacterium | reverse complement strand
GCAGCTTGCCGGCCTGGCCCATAAAGTGGATGTAGATCCGGTGTTCTCGAATAATACAAGCAAAGACGATTCCGGGTTCGACGGGGGGGCATCTGGTGGTTCTGCAACAGAGACAGTGGCAGATCCGACTACGCTGACCATGCCGGTAAGCGATGATACAGTCCATGATTATCTGAACAATAAAAAGGTCAGCGTGATTCTGCAGCCAAGCAGCAACGCATCAGATAATGTTTTGACAGTAGATTCCGGACTGACCGTGCCGTCAGGAAAATCTCTGACCGTAGGAAACGGCATTTCTGCCGATGTGCAGAATGGACAGACGTTACAGGTTGACGGCCACATGGAGATGGAAGGAAGCCTGACCAATGCCGGTACTGTAAACAATACCAGTGCCAACACACTTCAGATCGGCGGAGACCTGGATAATGCAGGAACTCTGGAGAACCGCACAGGGCGTCTGATCGTAAATGGAGCATTTTTAAACCGCGGAACGCTGAGCACAGGAAATACGGTAGAAAACAGCAGCGCTGTTCAGAACACCGGAACATTTACGGTAACAGGCGGAACGGCCGGAGCCGTTGATGTGAACCGCGGAGGAACGCTTAACGTAGTTAGCGGAACCATAAGTGATGTTGTGGAGAACGGCGGCACCCTGCAATTAAACGGCGGAACCATCAGCAGTCTGACGGTAAAGCAGGGTGACATTGTATTATGCGGTGGTTATCAAGAAAACCTTGTCGTGACACAGGGAACGGTAGATGCCCAGGGCGGTGCGGAAATTGGGCGTGTGGAGATTCAGGGAGGAACCTTTGAACTAAATGGTGGAACGATTTTGAATGGAATCAAACAAAATACGGCTCATGGTGATTCACAAAATATTAATGTAAGATTGAATTCAGGAAAAATAAATGCGGGAGATTCCACTGCAATTGAAATCAATAATGGTGGATGGGTTCAACTGACTTATTATTCTAAGAAAGATGGTGTAGAAAGCGGTGTAGAGGTATCAGCTGATAAAGTCAAACAGCTTGTAAAAATTACGGGAGATGGAAAAATAGGAGATGGAAAACAAAAACCGGAAATGCTGCCAGAATGGTATGGAAGAGATTCTGTTACAATGTGTCATGCAGCAAATAAAATGCTTTCTTCGGGTGAAATTTCTGGACCATATCAGTTAGATGGTTTTTGTCCAAGTGTATTGTATGCCTTAATGCACATGGGAGGACAGGAAGAGATTTTTGTGATGAATCGTCCTGAGGAAATTACTACACAGAATGAATATAGTAATATTGAGACTATTGGCCTGTATTATGGTCGAAAAATGTGTATTGATTTAAATGGTCATACTTTGTCAATGAATGGAGTTGGGTTAAATGTTGCAGTACAAGGAATGGGAGAAAAACCGGAAACATTAGATACGTGGCTGACAATTCGTGATGAAACAGGGGATGGAACATTCGGGTTAAATGCTCCAATTGTTATAGAAGAAAGCGGAATGGTTCGTTTGGAAAATATGAAAGTTGAAAGAGGCATAGATGGATACTTTAAGAACTATGGACCAGCAATAGATCGTGTTACGATTGAGGGACCCACTTATAGTTATTCTGGACCACCACCCAAAACGGTACCATTTATTACTGGAAGTATTAACCAAAATATCAATAAACTTGTATACGAAAAGATACCTACAAAATTTTTTAAATCAGATGGGGCAAAATCGGTCTTTAGTCTTAAGAACAGCAGATTGACATCGAATGGATTGGTAATATTCGACTTATCTTCAATGACAGAGGAAAATACCAGGATTTCTTATGAGGGAAATGTTTTGTTGAGCAATGATAATGATAACGGAGATGTTTTTTCGTTTGCCAGAGTGGGAACGGATTCGCATCATGCGGTTTATGGTATTTTGCCAGCTCCAGACAAGTGTTCAATAGATGACAACAACGGTATCGTGATTCGTTCTAAATCATCAAATTTTTGCAACATTTTTGACCTTGAATTACAGGATATAGGGTATGGTTATTACAGGAAAGATGAATCACCATATGGATATTTGACAGCATATGAGCCACAAATAATGTTATTAAATATGGAACTTGCGACTCCATCGGATATGATTCCAATCGAAGATATGCCACTTGCCACCGATTCCGATGCAGATTCCATTGCCAATGAAATCATTGACGAAGACGAGGATTACGAAAAATCCACCCCTAGCAACGCCGACGATTTCATCCACGATGAAGATGAACCCTACCAGGATTCAGATGATGTTGAAGATGACGTTGAGCCCCGGAACATCCCCATAGAACCAGTACTCTCGGCTATCCCATCCACTTCCACGAAAGATACCACCCAACCGGAAGAAGACCCAGATCCGAAGAAAGACGAGAACCCAGACGC
>CAKRWX010000411.1 GCA_934418055.1 uncultured Lachnospiraceae bacterium | reverse complement strand
TCAGCATATGGTGGAACCACCAAGCTTCTTGTTTTCATGAATATGGAAACAAGAAGATGTCATGGCTGAACTGTAACACTTGTCAGTACGCAAGAAAAGCTTCAAGGCAAAACGAGATTAAAACAGGATCATCAAAGCCAAAATATAAAAACAGCCGGGACATGTTCATTTACATATCCCGGCCTACTTCATCAAATATTAACATCAGTCGTCTAAATCTTCTTCACTTACCAGCTCATCGTATTCCTGATCATCTAACATTTCGTCAAATGCATCTGCAACGATCTCGTATTCATCATCATCCACAATGTTATCCAGAACAGGTGTTCCATCTTCTGTCTCGCTGTAACGGTACAGATAAACTTCTCCTTCTTCTGACTCTGCTCCTTCCATAGGAAGAAGGGCAATATATTCACGGTCTCCTGCAGAGAAGATGTTAAGAACTACGCACTCGATCTCAGAATCATCATCTAATGTCAGGGTAACAGTCATTTCCTCTTCTTCATTTAAATTCTTCTCGTCTGCCATATTTTATTCCTTTCATATCCAATCGGTTAAGTGTTACAGCTTTTCGCTGTTCATTTACACTTTATCAGACTGCCTGTAAAATTGCAAGCTAATATTCGATCCCTTTTCTGGCTGGGATCCCCCTGGTATAGGGGTGGGCGCCCATGACCATTTCCGTAACATAATCCGCAGCCGCTAAAAGAGACTTTGACGGGTTTCTGCCAGTAAGGATCACCTCTAATTTTTCAGGTTTATTTTCGATTAGTTCCAATAAGCGGTCTTCCTTTATAAAACCAAGACCACAGGCGCCTACTGCCTCATCTAAAACCAGCATATCTGCGCCCTGATCCAATGCCATTTTCCAGGCTTTTTCCAGTTCTTCCCCGTAATATGCTTTTGCTTCTTCTTTCTCCTCCTGGCTCATTTTCCAGGAAAATCCAAAGGTTCTGGTGCAGGGAAGAAGGGTTATTCCGGGGATCTGTTTTAAAATTTCCACTTCCCCGGAATAGTCATTTTTCAGGAAACGTTTTACCACTACTTTCTTGCTGCTTCCTGCAGCGCGGACAGCCAGACCGATTGACGCTGTAGTTTTTCCTTTTCCGTCTCCGTAGTAGATGTGGACCAGACCGGCATTTCTGCCTGCTGCCTCCTGCTTCTTATCGTCTTCCCTGTTTTGTATTTGGCTGTGTATTTGCTCTTTCATTTGGTTTTCCATTTTTTTCCAAATCTCCCCTATCACCAAGAAGTCCTGTCTCTGTTACAAAACGTGACACTGCCTGCCGCTTGTGATACCGCTCTCTTACATAAAAAATATGCAGTCTGTCCTTAGCTCTGGTCATAGCCACATAGAACATACGCCGTTCTTCTTCCATATCCGGCTCTAAAACTGCCTTATGATGGGGCGTTATACCCTCATTTGCATCCAGGATATACACCACCTTAAATTCCAGGCCTTTGCAGCTGTGCATGGTCATCAGGCTGACGCCTTCTTTTTCTGCTTCCCGCAGGGCTGACTGCTCCTTTAACTGCTCTTTGTACTCGTCCATGTGGTTAAACCATGCCTCATATGTCTTAAAGGGCACCGCGCTCTCCTGAAGGGCATCCAGGACCTCAAAAAGATCCTCCGGCTTTAACCTGCGTTCGTTGGCATACTCTCTCAGGTAATCATCATATCCAATGGCCTTGCGGATATAGTTTACAGCACCTGCAGGAGCCATATCCCGCAGCATTTCCAGGTCATACACCAACTGGTCAATGCGGTCTAACATCCAGTTTTTATCCTGATAAAAAGAACGCAGCTGTTCCCAGCGGATCACCTTGGTATCTAAGGCATCCCGGCTGATATATCTGGCGGGTCGGTTGATAATCTGGAGTATATTTGAACGGCTCAGATCACCTAATGCCGCATAAATGTAGCAGAAAATATTTCTGGAGATCCAGTGTTCATAAAGGTTTGGTACTGTATCCCGCATATGAAAGGGGATATTGTACTCCATCATCCGCTCAATGAGAAGTCTTGGGCCCTGGTTGGTGCGGTATAAGACCGCCATCTCTTCATAAGGAATGCCCAGCTGGTGGTAATCCCGCAGTTCTTCCGTAATGGCCCTGGTCTCAGCCAGCGGGTCCGGCCATTCTTTTACAAATACGGGACAGCCTTTTCCCCGGTTTCCGTGGATCTCTTTCTGGAAACGTGTTTTATTATTGGCGATCAGCCTTCCTGCGCTCTCAATCACCGGATCTACGCAGCGGTAATTTACATCCAGCAAGACCCGCTCTGCATCCGGATAATCTTTTTCAAAGCCCAGCATCAGCTCCGGTCTTGCGCCCCGGAAACGGTAAATAGACTGGTCATCATCTCCTACAATGAACAGGTTATTTTCCGGCAGAGCCAGCATTTTTAC
>CAKRWX010000410.1 GCA_934418055.1 uncultured Lachnospiraceae bacterium | reverse complement strand
ACTTCCACCATTGTCAACGGCCGGAAAGCCCTGGTCTATCCGGAAATACTAAAGGATTTCTTCGAGAGCGAGACCCAGGTTGCAAACAAGGCATACCCCTATGATCAGACGATCGGTGCTGTTTATCCGATGCCGACGGTATTCCGTTTGAATAAGCAGGATGCATCTGGAACCACTGCCGGGCTGCCAGGATTGAGTACAGTTCATGTGGGGGACTGGCAGGAATTTCAGGTGGAGAAACCGCAGCCTGAGGCAGACGGAGTACACAATGGAAACCGTTTGTGGGTGGATTATCCTCTGGATATGACCGGGACGGATGTAAAGTATCTGACCTTTGCCGTGACTGGAAAGATCAGCGGAAAAACCATGTACTATGTGATCCGGACGGACGCAGACGGTTCTACCTATTATTTTACCCACTCCGAAGATCTGTCAGGAAACCTGACGTTTAAATCGATTGATCCGAAGGTTAACAATGAAAATGGAAAGCGCATTGAGCGGATTGTTGACGCGGACGGCAAAGTGACAATCCGGCTGTATCTGGATGATTTATCATATCCGGCGTCCTCTTATCAGAATTTGTGGGATAATGGATTGTCCGGAGATGATACACAGACCCTTGTGGCTGGCGAGGATGTGGATATCCGCCGTTATGAGGAAGTGCGTACCTGGAATGAGAATGACATTCCGATCACCTGTAACAGCCTGTTCCAGTGGGTGAAAGAGGAAAATGGGGTGTATACAGCCTGTGTCACCAATGCGAGACATCTGGTGAATTTAAACCTCTGTACCAATATGAAAACGAGCAATCGCCGATATCTTCCGATTACTCACGTGGTTCAGGAAGCGGATATTTTGTGGCAGGAGGATGCGGAACTTCAGAAGGACAATGTAGAAGATCCGTATTGTAAGGAAATTTCAGAAGCCTATGGAGAGGTAAAGCTTTACATGGGCAAATCTCCGCAGGCGGAAGACAGCTCGTTCTGGCCGATTGGAAATACCGATATCCGAACTTATGAAGGAAATGGACATGTGATTTCCAAACTGCTGGTAAAGGGACTGACCTGGGGAAATGAAGGAGCAGGAATGTTCCAGAAAAATCCGCATCTGACGATCAGTAATGTGAATCTGAAAGATCCTGATATGGAGTCCAGTCAGGGAGCTGCTGCGGTTATTGCCAATGCATGCGAAGCCCAGTGGGGAAATGTATCGACAGGGGAGTATTTACATCTGAAGAATGTACATGTGTACGGGGATGACCTGAGTATTCGATCCAGCAGCAATTCCGGAGGCATTGCCGCTGTCATAAATGTTCTTGATTTTACGATGGAAGATGTTTCGGTATATGGAAAAAATGCCCTGGTTGGAGGTATGCTGAACGGTGGATATGGAACCACAGGTGGTCTGGTTGGAAATCTGACAGCAGATGGCATCATGCAGATGACAAACTGCATGTTTTCCGGGTATATTGATGGAAGCCAGAAGCAGCAGCCGACAGGAGGTCTGATTGGAAATTTGAAAATTAACAATGCAAATGCAGATCTGAGTGATGTGATCATTCAGAACTGTTATGTGGCAGGGCGGAATCATGCTTATCCTGGAACTGCAAGCACCATCTTAAAGGAACCACAGATGACGATGGCAGGCGATGGTTACATTGGCGGCCTGGTTGGCTTTGGAAATGGACCGCTACGGATCATGAACAGCTTCAGCATGGCGGGAATCCGTACAGCAAAGACATCCAGCGGCGGCCTGATCGGATGTTACCAGAATGCAGACAATCTGGAACTTGTTCAGGATTATTTTGGAGGTACGCTCATGAAACAGTCGGATTCCTGGAGCGTGGGAATTCTGATCGGACAGACAATTCGAAATGACTGGCAGGGAACCGGAACATTCCCTGGAATCATTCATGATTGTGCCTATATCTGGCGAAATGAATTGGAATCAATGCCTGTAGTGGGCCAGGTATGGCCGGACGCAGACGCAGCAAAGTGTGTTCCTGGCGAAGCATCCATGAATGCCATTCTTCGTTATGGTACGGAAGAGGAGCCTGTGACTTATCCTTACGACACGTCGCTGACTACGTCTTACCCCTACAGACTCTGGACTACCGAAAACGGCGTGAAAACCTACCGCGGCGATTGGATCGCACAATAAACAAAATAGAGGTCAGACAGGTGAAAAATACTGTCTGACCTCTATTTTTTCAGAATTTCCCGGTTTTCTTTCCATTAATGAAAAAAACAGACGGCTTTCTATTATGGAATGGAAAGCCGGTTTGGAGTTAAGCTGTACGGAAAATCGCGGAAAAATATGCTGTTCAAAAATTTTGAAAAAAAGTGAAAAAAGTTGTTGACAGATGGAAATGCCTGTGATAGGATATAACACGTTGCTGCTGACGCGGCAACAA
>CAKRWX010000409.1 GCA_934418055.1 uncultured Lachnospiraceae bacterium | reverse complement strand
AACATCATCGCAGACCACACCACTCTGGAATATTCCGTCCGTGCAAACAATATCCAGGCCATTGAAAATGCCAATGAGAAATTCGATCGTGCTGTAAAAGCAGGCGCTATAGCTTCCGGTTGCGGCATTGACATCGTCACCATGCCGGGATATCTTCCTACTGTGCCGGTAGATGATCTGAGAGCTGTCAATGAAGCAGTTTCCATTTTTGCTGACAAATATAATGTAAAAATGGTAAACCCGGATTACAAACAGGGCGGTTCCACTGATTTCGGCGATCTTTCTTCATTAAAGCCACTGCTTCAGTTCCACACAGGCGGATACACCGGTGTTCTTCACGATAAGAACATGCATCCTGTAGACGAAGACATTGCCTATGTTCTCCCGGCAAAGATCTTTGCCCTGACCGCTTATAACCTTCTGAAAGAAAAAGCACATTACGCAAAAGAACTGAAGAAAAGTTTCAAGCCGGTACTGACCAAAGAAGTCTATATCAATTACATGGATGCCCACAATTTAACTGAGTCCATTCCTGTAACTCCGTTAAAGTTTCCGCTTGATTAGCAGATTACACGTACGTGAAATATTTAAATTGTCCAAACTGTATGAAAAAGATGAATTTCATTAAATGTTTTAAATAATGTTTCATTAAAAGAAAGGGGATTATTTATGACTGCTGAATATAACAAAATGGCCAATAGTATCTTAATGTGGCTGGCTGCTTCACCTGGTATCCTGATCGTAATGTTCCAGTCCTTTAAATTTTTCAGGAAGAGCTGCGAAAAGGCAAATGCCATCGGTCTTTCTGACAAACAGGTACACGCAGCGATTCGTTCTGCCGCTATCACCTCTGTTGGACCATGTTTCGTTATGCTGACTACCATGCTGACCCTGATGCTTTATGTTGGTGCACCTATTGCATGGCTGCGCGTAGACTTTATCGGTTCTGCCATTTATGAGCTGCAGGCAGCTGACCTAACAGCATCTGCATTTGGCATCGAACTTGGAAGTCCGGAAATGAACTCTGCATTCCTTGCAACTGCTGCTATCGTTCAGGGCGCCGGATGTCTTGGATGGGTTCTGTTCGCCGCATTATTTGCAGATAAGATGGATAAGGTTTCCCTGGCAATGTCCGGCGGAAATGCAAAGCTGGTTCCTATCGTTGGTACCGGCGCTCTGATCGGTATTTTCTGTTCTCTGACCATTGACAAGATCTATCCGTTCAAGAACCAGATGGTTTCCGTATTTGCAGCTGCAGCAGCTATGTACATATTACAGAAGTACAATGAAAAGAGAAATAAGCAGTGGGTAAAAGAATGGGGACTGACCATCTGTATGTTAGTTGGAATGATCCTGGCAACTATCACAGAGCAATGTGGATTTATGCAGTAAATTTTTGATCTCATAAATGGAGGTATCCTGTATGATAACAAATGAACAGAAAAAAGTCTTTGAAAACGAATATATGCCTTATATCATCAAATGGGGAAAGATCACCTGCTGGCTTTCTATCCCGCTGATCTTTATTCCTACTCTTGTGCTGATCGTCTTCTTCGGCGCAAAGATCACCATTGCACAGGTACTGACTGCTTTTATCCCCTTATTTGCCAGTATGCTTGCATGGTACATTGTTGACCCTATCACATTATTCCCAGTACTGCACGTTCCAGGCCTGTATATGACCTATATTGCCGGCAACTCCAAAGAGATCCGCGGACCTGCAGCTATCGCAGCTATGAGTGCAGCTGACGTTGAAGGTGGAACAGAGCACGGCACTGTTATCTCTTGTATTGCAATCGCAACTTCTGTATTTGTAAGTATCGCATGTATGACACTGGTTGCTTTAGGCGGAAACTTTATCCTTGCTATCCTTCCAAAGCCAGTGATCAGTGCTTTAAACTACCTGCTTCCTGCTTTATATGGCTCCATGTGTATGCAGAGAGCTATGTTAGACCACAAAACCTTCTTTATCCTTGTTCCATTTACCATCCTGTGCTGCATGATGAACCGTATGGGAATCTTTGGTATCCTTCCATTAGGAGGCGGATATGCACAGATCCTGATCCTGGTTGTTGTTGGTGCACTGGTTGCTAAGAAAGTTCACGCTTCTGAAGTACAGTAAGGAGGAGTTCATTTTATGGGATTTAATGAAAAAGTTCACGCATATATTGCAGCAAAATATTACGTTTATCTCACCGAAGAATTTGGTGAAAGAGGCCGGCAGGCATTTATCCACGGAACCCAGTATTACGCAATGCAGCGCGGCAGACGGATGGCTCAGAGAGCCATCCGTGACGGAAAGACACTGACTCAGGCTGATTATAATTATTATGGTGAATGGGTCAATACAGATGAAATCAAGGCTGAAGGCTGTGCAAACCAGTCTGAAGTAACACCGGAAGGCTACTTAAAGAT
>CAKRWX010000408.1 GCA_934418055.1 uncultured Lachnospiraceae bacterium | reverse complement strand
CAGGCGCACTTTGGCCTGCTCGCCGCCGCTTAAGACGCGGACCTGGCTCTCGATGTGCTTGGTGGTCAGACCGCATTTTGCAAGAGCGGAACGCACCTGATACTGGGTGTAGGACGGGAATTCCTTCCAGATCTCCTCGATACAGGTGGTGGTATTGCCCGGAGCCATCTCCTGCTCGAAATAGCCGATCTCCAGGTAATCGCCCAGCTCCACGGAACCTTCCAGAGACGGGATCAATCCCAGGATGCTCTTTAATAATGTGGTCTTACCGATTCCATTGGCACCCTTTAAGACGATCTTCTCACCCCGTTCCATGGTCAGGTTCAACGGTCTGGACAGTGGCTCGTCATAACCGATCACCAGATCCTTCGTCTCGAAAATGATCTTTCCGGCGGTTCTGGCCTCCTGGAACACGAACTCTGGCTTCGGTTTCTCCTTGGCCAGCTCGATGATATCCATCTTATCCAGCTTTTTCTGGCGGGACATGGCCATATTTCTGGTGGAAACGCGGGCTTTATTTCTGGCTACGAAATCCTCCAGCTCCGCGATCTCCTGCTGCTGCCGCTTATAAGCCGCTTCCAACTGGGCTTTCTTGACCTCATAAACCTCCTGGAACTTGGTGTAATCGCCCACATAGCGGTCCAGACGCTGGTTTTCCATGTGATAGATCAGGTTTACCACACTGTTCAGGAATGGAATATCATGGGAGATCAGGATAAATGCGTTCTCGTAGTCCTGCAAATACCGTTTCAGCCACTCAATGTGCTGCACATCCAGGTAGTTGGTGGGCTCGTCCAACAGTAAGATATCCGGCTTCTCCAGAAGCAGCTTGCCCAGCAGTACCTTGGTTCTCTGGCCGCCGGAAAGCTCCGTCACGTCCTTGTCCAGTCCGATCTCGTCCAGTCCCAGGGCACGTCCAACCTCTTCCACCTTAGCATCAATGATATAGAAATCATGGGCCATGAGAAGATCCTGGATGGTTCCTAACTCCTCCATCATCCGGTTCATCTCGTCCTCAGACGCCTCGCCCATCTTGTCACAAATCTCATTCATCTGCTCTTCCATCTCAAACAGGAAGGCAAATGCGCTCTTTAACACGTCCCGGATGGTCATGCCCTTCTCCAGAACCGCATGCTGGTCCAGGTATCCGGCGCGGACATTCTTGGACCACTCCACTTTGCCCTCGTCCGGCTGTAATTTGCCTGTGATGATGTTCATGAAGGTGGACTTTCCCTCGCCGTTAGCGCCTACCAGTCCGATATGCTCTCCCTTTAATAAACGGAACGAAACGTCATGGAAAATGGCCCGGTCACCGAATCCATGGCTCAAATGCTCTACATTTAAAATACTCATATAAAATAAATTTCTCCTTATTTGTCGATATTCCCATTCTACATGAGAAATCCACGGGGCGCAACCAAATTTCCGTCCAGATACTTTCGATTTCCGGCGAAACACCTATTTTCTCATTCATTTCGATGGATTTTGATTGAAGAAACGCATAAAAACAGGTATGATGATAACAAACTCTAATAGGAGGATTTTTTCATATGTACACCTACGCCTGGTATCATTGGATTACCTTTTTTTACCTATACTGCTTCTTCGGGTGGATCTTTGAATCTACTTATGTTTCCCTAAAACAGCATCATTTCGTCAACCGTGGATTCCTACGGCTTCCCATGCTTCCTCTTTACGGAAGTGGCGCGATCCTGATGCTGTGGGTATCATTGCCTTATCAGGATAACCTGGTTCTGGTCTATATTGCCGGTGTCATTGCAGCCACTGCTTTGGAGTATGTGACTGGCGCAGTGATGGAACGTTTATTCAAGGTCCGTTACTGGGATTACAGCGATAAAAAATATAACATCAACGGTTATATCTGCCTTGGCTCTTCCATTGCCTGGGGATTTTTGACCATTTTCATGACAGAAGTGATCCACAAGCCCATTGCGGACTTTGTCACTTCCATGAACCCAATTCTGGAATTTACCTTTATCGCAGTGGTTTCTGTATTATTTGTATACGACTCCATCCGCTCCACCAAGGAAGCTCTGGATCTGGCACGTGTGCTGGAATCTATGACAAAGTTGAAGGCCGAAGCCGAGAAAATGCAGGTACAGCTTGCTTTGTTGAAGGCTGAGACTTCTGAGAAGGTAACGGAAATGAAGAAGGATGCGGCGATCCGCATCAGTGAGTTGAAGGAAGAGGCCGCAGATCGTGCTATGAGAGCGGCTGATACTGCAGCACAGAGGGCAAGTGAGATGACACAGACCTTAACTGATCGTCAGCAGAGGGCCGAGGCGCTGGCCGAGAAGCTCCGCAGCTTGTCTGAGACACGGCATAAGCTGAGTCACCATATGAGTCATTACCGCAGACGGCTTTTGAATGGCAACCCGACGGCTTATTCTAAGAG
>CAKRWX010000407.1 GCA_934418055.1 uncultured Lachnospiraceae bacterium | reverse complement strand
CATAGCCGTATCCGGCAAACTGGCCATTTTCATAGACAATCTCCACCTGCTCTCCGGCTTTTTTCAGTGCTTTTAAGCTTTCCAGAATTCCTTTTTCATAGGCATAGCCCAGGTACTGGCCATTCTGGTAAGCGTACTCCAGATCCGGATTGCCGCCGATCTCGGTCAGCGTTCCTTCGATCCGGGTTCCCACCTGGAAGGTAACCGTTCCGTTTTTCTTGATTTTCTCTACCTGCAGCTTAATTGGAGCATTTTCTACCTGGATTCTGGCCATGTCCAGAGTATCCTGTGGTTTGTTCTGGTTTTCTGTCGGATGCTCTGCTGTCTGGTCATAGATGGCTGCCAGAATCCGCTCATCCTTGTTGCCCTCTTTGTAATACGTGACTTTATCGGAATAAATCTCCACGGCAATCGGTTTGGTGCGGACATAGCCGGATGGTGCTTTGGCCTCCGCGATCACGTAAACACCGGCTCCTAAAGGCTGTGGGGTCTCCACGTAACCGACCGTCTGCATCTTTCCATCCAGAATCGTGGAATAGGACTGATAGATTGCTGCCGGATCTCCGTTATCCTTGCCAAGTACGATTTGATCCGCTTCTTCACAGATCGGTGTACCGGCTGGAATCCGTCCGGTATAGGTCTCTCCTGCGCCTGCTTCTGTTTCATCTGGAAGGAAAAACGCTTTGATGGATGCCCAGAAAGAACGTTTCTGTCCCTGTCCGGTTCTTTTCACTGGCCGGATATCCAAAGCGCCCATGGATTCCAGGAAATTCCTGCTCCCGGCTACCGTGGTATCCTCTTCATAGAACAGCACCTCGCCCTGACCGTCCGCTTTTTCCTGTCGTTTCGCTTTATAAATGTTAAAAATAGCGTCATCATGAAGGATGTTCTCATGTGTCTCGGAATCTAACTTTTCAATCCGAAGCTTCGCAACATAGAACCGGTCCCTCAGCTTGGAGTATGCGTACCCGATTCCGGATGTGGAACCGTCCGCCTCTTTCTGTACCTCATTTTCCTCGGTATCCGCTCCGGCTGGCACTGCCATGGTGTATGGAACCAGCATTGCGGCATACTTCCCATCTGCATGGTCTTTACCTGATCCCGGTAAATGGTTCCCGGCTGGTTTTCTTTTGTCTGGGTTCCGGCTTCTATATACGGAACCTGATCTGCGACTCCCGCCTGCTCAGACTCGGAACTGTAACGGTAAAAAGCGGATACCCGTTCTTTTCCACTCTGGTTCTGGGAGATATAGTACTCATTTTTCTCTTCGCTGCGGATATCCTGGTCATTGTAATGGTTCTTATATGGACGGAACTGGGACTGGGTCAGGCGGAACCGGTTCCCATCCTGGATCTGATCCGTATCCAGTCCATACTTATAAACCTCAAAATCACCGAAATAGCTGTGGGCCTCGATCACATGGGATTCTTCCTGGAACCGGATGTGATACCGGCTTTCCATCTGCGCCGTGGTTCTATCTGCCTGGTAATCATAATAGCCATTCATGGTTTCCGGTGATTCCTGACTGCCTGCATAGCTGTCATAAGCGGATGGCACGATCACTTCTTTTGGCTGATCGATCTCATAATGCTTGTTGGCAAAATCAGACAGATCGTCATACTGCGGCTGTTGCTCCGCCACCACGTAAATACCATAGGGCAGATAGGAAGAGATTCCATAATAATAACCGTCATTCTTGCCGCCAAACTCTGTATCACAGGATAGGGTGGTCACATCCCCGTCTTTGCCGCCACCGGTCTCATTGTCCCATGCCACCGCGTAGATCTCATCCAGATCATAGGCAAAAAATGGTTTTAAATAGTTCTCCGCTTTCTGGATCGCCGCGTTCAGTGCCTGGTCCGTCAGCTCATCCATATAGGATTTCTCATCTTTTCCAACCAGTTCCCCGGCCTTTTCTCTGGTCAGTTTCTTCACTTCATCATCCAGGTACCAGTCCATGGCAAACTGCCGGACCATATCCGATACTTTGGCATTTTCTAAGGTTTCCTCTGTCCGGTTGGCCGCATTGCCGATTGACTTCCAGGAAGTATAGGTGGGCGCTGCGTCATCCCATTTATCCTTGTTGGCCACACGGAGCGCTGCAAAGAACTTCTCATAGTTTGGCACTTCCACTTTCCTGATTCCGGTTCCATCTTCCACCTGTTTCGTGATAGTTTCCAGAACTGCTGTATAACCCTGGTTCTGAGTTGCATTAATCAGACCATCCGTATAATTATAGAGCCGGTTGTTAGCCAGCACTGCGTCATAGGAATTCTTTTTGACCGGCTGCTCTTCATGTAATACCTCCGTATGGATTCTTGGAACCAATCCTGGATAATCCTGGAGCATGGCTGCAATGTCGATCTCATTTCCCTTTTTGTCAAGCCAAGTGATCTCCCCATCCTGGTCACGGTACAGGCT
>CAKRWX010000406.1 GCA_934418055.1 uncultured Lachnospiraceae bacterium | reverse complement strand
CGTGGGAACCTTACCAGATGGAAGCAACCTTCCGGATGGCGTATACGGAGAGGTATCCTTCCGTAACGGAAAGGCAGAGATCACGCTGAAAAGTGGAGAAAGCGTCCGGGCGGATCATCTTCCTGGTATGGTCTCTTATACCGTAACGGAAGAAGAAGCGAATTTGGATCGTTATCGGACGACTTCGGAGGCGGATCAGGGAGTGATCCAGCCATTTGCTGTGACGGAGGTGAAATTCACCAATAGCCGGACATCAGATGATAAAGACCACCCAGGAAAGCCATCCACGGCGAATACAACGACGAATACAACAACGACAGGTTATGACTCTGGAGCAATTTCAGGGTCGGCACTGACGGAACAGGCTGCTGATGATCAGAACGAAAAATCTGAGAATCGTATCGGTTTGCGGGTGATCGCAAAAACAGGGGATGAAACCCCGATCATGAGGGATATCCTGATCCTGGCTGCAGCCGTGGCGGTGCTGGCCGTGCTTCTGATTTTCAGGAAAAAGAAAAAGAAGTAATTCTATAAAACATATTTTTAAAGAAAAAGACCGCAGGTGATTGGAAATCTGCGGTCTTTTTGTTATACTGGAAAACAAAACGGTCATAACAAGACGGTCACAACAAGACAGTCACGGCAGCAGAAGGACCAGTAAAAAAGGAGAGTAATATCATGTACAGGGAGAATTTTAAGACAGAATTGCCACATTTTTCAGACAGACAGGTTCTGATCAGTGAGCTTGGTGCGGTAAGCGGCACATTTTCCGACGAAGTGGGAAGACAAAATGCCAAAGTCATCAATTGCGCGATCCGGGAACTTTCAGAGCATGGAGGCGGAACGCTGGTCATTCCGGCTGGTATCTGGGCATCTGCGCCGATCCGGTTACTGAGTCATGTGCGGCTTCATCTGGAAAGCCAGGCTCTTTTAAAATTTACCAAGAACAGGGAAGATTATCCGTTAGTCATCACAAACTATGAGGGGCAGGAATGTATCCGCGCCATTTCTCCAATTATGGCAGAGGGCGCGGAAAATATCGCGATTACCGGTGATGGCATCATTGATGGCAGCGGCGATCTATGGAGACCGGTAAAACGGTTTAAAGTGACCGATATCCAGTGGGAGGCGCTGTTAAAGAAAAGTTCCTTTATTTTATCTACCAGGGAAACAGAGATCTGGATGCCCACAGAGACGATTCTGACAGGCAATGAGAAAAATATCCAGGGAACGGATGAGAATGCCTTAAAAGCGGCAGCAGATTATTATGATTTTTACCGCCCGGTGCTGTTAAGCCTGAAACATTGTAAGAAGATCCTGCTTCAGGGCGTGACATTTATGAATTCCCCGGCATGGAATCTGCACCCGTTTTTCTGTGAAGATCTGACCGTCGATCATGTAAAGGTGAGAAATCCTTACTATGCCCAGAACGGAGATGGAATCGATGTAGAGTCCTGTACTAATGTCCACATCCATCACTGTACATTCGAGACGGGAGACGATGGAATCTGTGTGAAGGCCGGTAAAAATGCCGTGGCAAGAACCTTTTACGGTCCATGCAGTAATATCCATATCCATGACTGCGTAGTTTACGAAGGCCATGGCGGGTTTGTGATCGGAAGCGAGATGTCCAGAGATGTGCGGGATATTCTGGTGGAGCGGTGTACCTTCCTTGGAACTGATGTGGGTATCCGTCTGAAAAGCGCCCTTGGAAGAGGCGGCAGGATCGAGAATATCACGATCCGGGATATCGATATGATGCAGATCAAACATGAGGCCGTGATCCTGACCATGTCTTACCGGCTAAACCTCCTGGATAAAAATGAAGAGATCATCCAGGAGGCAGAGGAAGATGTGCCGCATTTTGATGGAATCCATATGGAGCGGATTCGCTGCTATGGATGTGAGACAGCAGTAAAGATCGATCCGCTGGCCGGAAGAAGCGATACGATCACCAATGTGACGCTGAGAGATTCCATGATCGTGCAGAATGATTCTGTTGTGATAGAACGGATCGGGTAAAAGTGACACAGAGATAAGCAGTCCGCGAGGATGCGCAGTGATTCTGTAAAGAATATGTCAGCTTATGCTGACCAGAATCACGCGCCAAGTCTCGCGGACGTTTGATTTGAATCAAAGGTTAGAAAGAAGCGTACTCATTTCCAGAGAAATAATCCTTTACGAGCTGTACCACTTTTCCACTAAGCAGGAACAAGGCGATCAGGTTCGGAATCGCCATAAGACCATTGAAGGTATCGGCGATGTTCCACATCAGTCCCAGATCAGCCGTAGCGCCCAGGATGGCAACTAAGGAGTAAGCTACCATAAATGGTTTGGTTACTTTAGAGGAGAACAAAAACTCAATGCACCGCGCACCGTACAGTCCCCATCCTAAGATGGTAGAGAAAGCGAAGCAGCACATGGC
>CAKRWX010000405.1 GCA_934418055.1 uncultured Lachnospiraceae bacterium | reverse complement strand
GGCACGCTGCCCAGTGTCCCGGCTCATGGTCCTTGAACTCCGGAGTCACCTGGCTGCATTTTTCCGTCGCATATGGACATCTGGTATGGAACCGGCATCCACTTGGCGGATTCATCGGGCTTGGGATATCACCCTCAAGTACGATACGTTTTCTGGTTCTGCTTAACTGCGGGTCCGGAACCGGAACTGCGGAAAGCAGAGTCTGTGTATACGGATGGATCGGATGACGGTTTAACTCATAGCTCTCACCTAACTCTACCATAGAGCCTAAGTACATAACGCCGATCCGGTTGGAAATGTGACGTACAACAGAAAGGTCATGGGCAATGAATAAATAAGTCAGCCCCATCTCCTCCTGCATGTCTTCCAGCATATTGACAACCTGGGACTGGATGGACACGTCCAGCGCGGAAATCGGTTCATCGCATACGATGAATTCCGGTTTCACTGCCAGGGCGCGGGCGATACCAACTCGCTGCTGCTGTCCACCGGAAAACTCATGTGGATAGCGGTTGGCATGCTCGGTATTCAGTCCAACCCGTGATAACAGTTCCTTGATCCTGTCATCGCGGTCTTTTTTGCTTGCTGCTAATTTATGGATATCAATGGCCTCGCCAATGATCTCGCCAACTGTCATACGTGGGTCCAGGGAAGCAGATGGATCCTGGAAAATGATCTGCATTTTCCGGCGGTATGGAAGCATATTCACAGACTGTGCTTTTCCAACCGGTGTTCCATCTGGATTTAACGGGTTATCAAACAGTACCTTGCCATCATAGACGATTTTGCCGCCGGTCGGCTCATACAGTCTTAAAACCGTTCTTCCCAGTGTGGTCTTACCACAGCCGGACTCACCTACCAGACCTAAGGTCTCTCCTTTTTTGATCGCAAAGGAAACATCCTGTACCGCCTGAACGCCCGGTCCCTTCACACCCTTGATCGGGAAATATTTTCTTAATTTCGTAACTTCAAGGAGATTCTCATTATTATTCATTTGTCTTACCCTCCTTGTTGTTTAAACGTTCCTGAACTCTCAGCCAGCATGCGGAGCGGTGATTCTCGCCGATCTCCACATATGGAGGCATCTTCTTCAGACAGATCTTCATGCAGTGCTCACATCTTGGAGCAAATGGACAGCCCTCCGGCGGGTTCAGCATATCAACCGGGGAACCCTCGATCGGGATCAATCTCTCGTAGGATTCTGCATCTACACGAGGCATGGAACGAAGAAGTCCCATGGTATATGGATGAGCCGGTTTGTAGAAGATATCGTCAACCGGTCCCTGCTCTACGATCTTACCTGCATACATAACAGATACTTTATCACAGATATCAGCCACAACACCCAGGTTATGAGTGATGAAAATGATACCCATCTTGGTTTTCTTCTGCAGATCCTTCATCAGCTCCAGGATCTGTGCCTGGATGGTCACATCCAGAGCCGTAGTAGGCTCGTCAGCGATCAGAAGCTGTGGATGGCAGATCAGTCCCATGGCGATCATAACACGCTGTCTCATACCACCGGAGAACTCATGTGGATACTGCTTCATACGTTTCTCCACGTTGTTGATGCCTACCATTTCCATCATCTCCATGGCGCGCTTCTCCGCGTCCGCCTTGGAAATGCTCTTATCGTGGGCTCTTAAAGCCTCCACAAGCTGGTTGCCGATCGTATAAACCGGGTTTAAACAGGTCATAGGGTTCTGGAAGATCATGGCAACCTTATTGCCGCGGAAATTGGTCATCTCCTCTTTGGACATAGCCAGAACGTCCTTTCCCTCAAAGGTGATAGAACCTCCTGTCACTTTACCTGGAGACTGCAGCAGTCCCATGATAGAATACGCTTCCTGGCTCTTTCCGGAACCGGACTCGCCTACCACACCCATTACTTCACCATAATTCAAATCATAAGAAATGCCGCCTACTGCTTTTACTTCACCAGCAGGGGTAAAGAAGGAGACGTGCAGATCTTTAACTTCCAGTAATTTCTGATTTTCTTTTGCTTCAGCCATTACAATGCTCCTCCTTTCTATTTCTTCAGTTTTGGATCCAGTGCGTCACGAAGTCCGTCACCGAACAGGTTGAACGCCAGAATCATGATACTTAAGATCACAGACGGAATGATCAGACGGTAAGTATAAGTGTACATACCGCTTAATGCGTCTGTTGCCATGGAGCCAAGGCTTGGAAGTGGTGCGGAAACACCAACTCCTAAGTAGGATAAGAAGGACTCCAAAAAGATCGCAGACGGGATCTGTAAGCAGGTAGTAACAACGATCTGACCGATACAGTTGGGGATCAGATGTCTTAAAATGATCCGCTTACCAGAAGCGCCCAGAGCGCGGGCAGCCGTTACATACTCCTGCTGCTTTAACTGAAGCACCTGGCCACGGATGATACGGCTCATGGTTACCCAGTATAACATACC
>CAKRWX010000404.1 GCA_934418055.1 uncultured Lachnospiraceae bacterium | reverse complement strand
GCGGCGCTGGGCGTCTTTTTTTTCGCGAATAACCGGTGGAACAGCGGCCAGGACCAGGCCGTATATATGGACATGGAGGCGGCTTCGCTTCCCAGTGTTACCGTACAGATGTTAGACCGGGATATGAACCGGCTTTACGGATACCGTCAGGAGATGAACACCACAGCCGCAGGGGAAACTCTGACCATTCTGCCGGAGGACCGGGCACTTACCGTGCATATCACGGAAGGACCGGTTACCGGAATCAGCTATGAAGTGCGCAGCATGGACCGGGACCGGCTGGTGGAACGGACTGAGGTTTCGGACTGGCAGCAGACGGAGGATGGAATTCTTGCTGTGCTTCCAATCCAGAACCTGCTGACAAAAGAGCGGGAATACCAGCTGAAAATCCAGCTGGACACGGAAAATTTCGGGCCGGTTTATTATTATACCCGCATTCTGTGGACCGATGCCGCGGAAAACGCCCGCGCCATGGTGGATCTGGCAGCGGATTTTTCCATGAAGACCTTTGATTATGAGCAGGCAAGAAGTCTGACCACTTATCTGGAGACCAGTCCGTCAGAGGATAACAGCACCTTTGGACATACCTCCATTCATTCCAGCTTTTCCCAGCTCACCTGGGGAAAACTTGGCATGCAGCCGGAGGCAAATGTGGAAATCCACTTAAAGGAACTGGACGGTGTCATGTGCGGCATCCAGCTTTCCTATCAGGCAAAACGCCAGGGCGAGGACGGTACGGAAACTTATGAGGTCGAGGAAGACTTTACCATGAAATGGAATGAACTGCGCATTTATATGATGCAGTACGACCGCACCGTGAATCAGATCTTTTCCGGGGACCGCAGCGAATATTCCGGAAAGAGAATCCTGTTGGGCATTACCGGGGACGACCGTGTGGAGCTGGTAAAGAGCGCGGGCGGAAAGGTTTTTGCATACCGGGTGAACCGGGACTTATGGAGCTATGACCCGGCAGACCGCCGCGCCGTGAAAGTCTTTTCCTTCCGGGATGATGACAGCGCGGATGTGCGCAGCAATTATGACCATCATGATACCAGAATCCTTTCCGTGGAAGATGACGGGGATATGGACTTTCTGGTATATGGCTATATGAACCGTGGAAATCATGAGGGCGAGAATGGAATTGCCGGGTATCATTATACGGCTTCTGAAAACGCGCTGGAGGAGCGCTATTTCATTCCGTATTCCGGTTCCTATGAGCAGCTGGAGGCAGATCTTGACCGCCTGGCCTGCCAGACCGCGGGAGGAATGCTGTACCTGTATGTAGATCATGCCATTTATGGAATTGACATGAACAGTCGTGAGAATATGGTTGTGGCAGATTCTCTGGCAGAAGGAACCTTTGCAGTCAGCAGCGATAAAAAACGTATCGCGTGGCAGGAGGGTACCATTTACGAGTCCGGTGTGCTGCATCTGATGGATCTGGAGACCGGGGAAAATCGGGAAATCCGGGCCGGAGACGGGGAATATGTCCGCACCCTTGGTTTTGTGGGCCGTGACCTGGTATATGGCATGGCGCGGGGGGATGACATCTGGCTGGTCAATGGCCGGACTGAGAATCTTCCTATGTATAGTATCCGCATCATCAATGACCAGATGCAGGAAGAAACCAGTTATGAGAAAAATGGCTACTACATTTCCGAGGTTACGGTGGATGAGAGCCGGATCCATTTAAAACGCGTCATGAAAACCGGTCCCAACCGTTACGCGGACAGTCCGGAGGATACCATCGTCTGCAATGCGGATCTTGGAAATGGAAAACTGGACGGCATTGGCTGGTTTGCGTCACCGGAAAAGGAACGGGTCTATTTTGTCCAGCTGGAGGAAGAAATCAAAAACAGCCGGAGCATCCGGATTTTTGCGCCGAAGCGGGTGAGCTATGAACAGTCGGACCGCCTGGAACTGAAATCCAATTATCAGCTTTCTGATATGGAATTTTACGCCTATGGAAGCGGGCATCTGCTGAAAGTGACAACCGATTTTTCGGAGGCGCTGCAGCTCGCCTATGACAAGATGGGCTTTGTGACAGACAAGGACCGCAATATGCTCTGGAATCGTGTAAAGCGTGGAAATATCCGCAATATCCGGGATCCGCAGTCCGCGTTTGCTCCGCTGGCGCGTCATTTGGAAACCTTTGCGGAGAGCACGGTGTACCAGAATGAAGAACTGGTGGTGCTCAACGCGCGGGGCAGCAGTCTGGCCCAGATGCTCTACTTCATCGATCAGGGCATTCCGGTGGCCGCATACACCGGAGAGGGGCAGTACCTGATTCTCTGCGGCTTTGACCAGTATAATGTTACGGTGTTTGACCCGCAGACCGGGGAACTTTACAAGGCCGGTCTCAATGACAGCACAGAGTTCTTCCGTGCGCGGGGAAATGACTTTATCTGCGCAGTGAGCCTGCCGTAGTTTCCCTTTAC
>CAKRWX010000403.1 GCA_934418055.1 uncultured Lachnospiraceae bacterium | reverse complement strand
GAGCTGACCGGTATCACTGAGGAAGCCCAGCCATCTTTCACAGAAGTCACCGAGTATTTACCACAGGCTATCATTGCCCAGGTGGGAGAGGGTGAAGACTGGGAAGAGAAGAATCTGCAGATCACCAACTGGGTTTGCACAGAGTATGTGCAGGACGAAGAAGGCCGCTGGCCACTGGAAGGTACCTATGAGTTTAAGGCAGAACTGGAAGAGGGATATGAACTGGCAGATGGCGTGGATGCGCTGGTGGTGGAAGTGGCTGTGGTGGGAGACCAGGCGGCGGTGACGGCAACATCAATTTTGTCGATATATGAAGCTAGTTATGGAGTTAATTATGGGGCACAAAAAAGTCTTGAGTGGACTGGTGGAAATAATTATTCGGGGTCATTAACAACGATGTCTGGATGGGGCAGTGCAATACGTGTTACCAATACTGGAGACGATAACTTTACATTAGAGTTAACTAATGCGAATATAGGAAATATTTATATACCCTGTGGACATTGGACAATTGTGTTAAATGGTGACAATAATTTAGATGGGAAGGGAAGTGGAGCTGGCGGAATAGGACTTTTGGTTTGGGGTGGAGATGTGACAATTAAAGGAGGAAAGTCTCCAGCATCCTTAACGGTCAATGGCTATCCGAAGTCAGATGTAAATGATGGATCTTGCGGAATAGAGGTTATGTCGAGTTTGACGATAGAAAGTGGAAATATTATAACGTCTGTATCACGTCGAAAGACTCATAATGAAGCATCAGGAGCGATTTATGTGGCGAGCACGGGAACTTTAAATATTAATGGTGGATCTGTTATTGCAACAGGGGATGGCCGGTTTGGTTTATCTGCGCGTGGAAATGTTAATATGTCTGATGGTAAATTTAAGATTATCGGAATAAATAAAGTAGCGGTAGATCATATGGGGGAGAGCACTTTTACACTTTCTGGTGGTACGGTTACCATTATTTCTCCAACTAATAATATTGGACTTGCTACAAAAGGAAACTTGACGATTACGGGTGGCTGTATGGATGTGAACATCCTTAAAATAGTGGAAGGAAATACCATGACAGTAGAGGGTGGAACATTAAAAACTGGTGGATTAGTAATTGAAAAGAATGGCAAATTGGTAAATAAAGGAACGCTTATTGCAGATGGTAGTTTTGAAGGGGAAGGAACGATTGTAAATACCGGTACAATCAGTGGAACTGGACAAGTGCCAGAAGAGAATAAAATATATCCTGGTGATATTACATTTACCCAGCCTGAGGATGCTACATATACTGATGGATTAGTATTGAATGTTGAGACTTGCGCGAGTATTCGAAAACCAACGAATGCAGGTGCGTTGAAATATGAAATCCTTAATGGAAGCACAGGAAAAGGAACTATTGATCCGGCTGGCCTTTTGACAGTTGAAAAGATAGGTACGTTTGTAATTCAGGTTACAACAGAAGGGACAGGAGTCTATACACCTGCAAAGCCGATTACGATAACATTGAAGGTTACTCCGGGAACATTTCCTACTGGGTGGAACTTGAAGGTGGAAGCTGCTAAGGGTGTATATAATGGTGCAAAAGGATATCCAGCAGCTACAATCACAACAACTAATATACCTGCTGATGCGAAGTATGTATATCAACTGGCTGCAACATCGGATAAATTGTCAGACCAGTGGCTGTCAGAATGCCCTAAGATTATAAATGCAACGTTTGATCAGTATGTATTTGTAAAAGTGATAACTGATAATTACGAGTCGAAAGTATTTCGTTCCAAAAATCCAATAAATATTGAAAGACGTGAGTTTACGAAGGACAATGTGGCTGTAATGGTCAATCCACAAAAGGTCGTTTATAATGGAAAGGTCAGGAATTCGGAAATAAAAGTAGAAGTGTTTGAAAATTGGTCAGGTTCTTCTAGAAATAAAGTTGACAGCGCGGATTATACAATATTGGGCTGGACAGATAGGGATGGAAATCCAGTTGAAGAGTTAAAGGATGCTGGAACATATATCGTTCGACTGAGGGGAGCTAAAAGAAATTACTGGGAAGGTGTGATGGACGCTTCATTTATAATCGAAAAGTGCGAATTAAAAGCACAGATAACAGGAGATTCCTTCGATAAAGTCTATGATGGGACTATGGATATTACAGAGGAGCAGAAGCTGGCAATTCAGCTTTACGATGACAATAAGGATACTCCTGCGTTTCAGGATGTTCATGCATATCAGGTGAAGTGGGCATATCAGAGCGCAGATGTTGGAGAGCACGATATAAATGCGACGATCATCTCGTTAGCAGGCGATCAGGCAAAGAATTATGAGCTGACAGAACAGACGGTATCACGGAAAGGAACGATCAAGCCCCGTGATTTCGCGTCCATGACGGTATCCGCAGCCCCGCTTACCTACAACGGCACCGAGCAGCAGCCGAAGATCAATGC